>JAIVHD010000006.1 GCA_020201235.1 Lysobacteraceae bacterium | reverse complement strand
CCGTCGCTGAAATCCTTCCATTCCATGGATGCCGGCAGTAGTCTGCTTTCGTTTTTCAGCCAGTGCAGCAATTGATCGCCGCCAACGCGAGACGAGCGTCGTCCAAGTTCAGTGGCCTCGATCGCACAGGTTCACGCTGCCCGTTTGCCCGATGGCACGGAAGTCGTCGCCAAGGTCGTCCGTCCCGGCATCGAGGCGCGGATCCGGCGCGACCTGGAGCTACTCGACGCGCTGGCCCGACTGGCCCGACGCTACCATCCCGAAGGCGAGCGCATTCGGCCCAATGAAGTGGTGACCGAGTTCAAGCGCGTCATTATCGACGAACTCGACATGCAGCGCGAGGGTGCCAACGCCAGCCTTCTACGACGCAATTTCGAAGGTTCCGAAGACCTCTACATTCCCAAAATTCATTGGTCACATACGGCCGACCGGGTTTTGGTGATGGAGCGCGTCGGCGGTGTTCCGGTGCGTGATATCGATGAACTGAAACGCCTGGGCGTCGACCTGGAACGTCTGGCAACGCGCGGCATCCGGGTGTTTTACACCCAAGTCTTCCGCGACAATCTATTTCACGCCGATATGCACCCGGGTAATATCCGGATCGACGTCAGCGACCCGGCCGACGCCAGCTACATCGCGCTGGATTTCGGCATCGTGGCCAGCCTGGCACCCAAGGATCTGTACTACATTGGCGAGAACTTCCTGGCGATTTTCAACCGAGACTACCGGCGCGTAGCCGAATTGCACGTCGAAGCCGGCTGGGTACCGGCCGACACCCGGATCGATGAAATGGAGGCGGCCGCCAGAACCGTTTGCGAGCCCAGCTTTACCCGCCCGCTGGAAGAAGTCTCGTTCGGCCAAATGGTGATCAACCTGTTTCAGGTGGCGCGACGGTTCAAGCTGACCATCCAGCCACAGCTGATCATGCTGCAGAAAACCCTGCTCAACATTGAGGGCATGGGGCGCGAGCTTTACCCGAAGATTAACATCTGGGAAGTGGCCAAACCGGAACTGGAAAGCATTTTTCGCGAACGCTATGGCTTTGCCAAAACCGCGCGCAAGGTGGGCCGCGAACTACCCTCGTGGCTGGCCCGCAGCCCCGACATTCCGAACATGGTCCACGAGGCCCTGAGGCTCGCTGCCCGCGGCCAAATCAAGGCCCGCATCGACAGCAGCGACCTGAACCAGATCAACCAGCAAATGCAGCGTCACAACCGCCGAGTACCCGGAGCCATCCTGAGCGCGGGCCTGCTGATTTCCGGCTCAATGCTGGCGGCCTTTGACGTCGGCCCATGGCTGCAGACCCACTCGCTGCCGGCAATCGGTGCCTTCATCGCCGCCGCAGTCATCGGCTGGCGCACGCTCGATCGCCGCGCCTAAAAGCCTGTCGGTTTTAACGCTGATCTACGGGTGATCGACTGCTGCTCAAAAGCCGGATTGGGTCAGAATCATCCGGGCCTGGTGCGCCTTACCAGCGCGCCGCGCTGCACGATCAGCTGATTCCCGATCATCAGCCATCACACAGCGTGGCCACCTGCAAGGTGTACTGCAATTCGCCGTTAACGTAGGCACCAACGGTTTTAAAGCAGCTGCGTGTCGTGCTGCCGCCACCTGCATCCTGTGGCGGTGGGGGCGGGGGCGGCAAACCACCGATACCCGAACCGGGTGGCGTTTGGAATTCGATGTCGGATCGAAAGGCCTCGAGCCGCTGTAACAGATCCAGCACGCATTCGTTGTTAATCTGTACTTGTCCGTTGACGAATCGGTCGGCTTGAACGCCATTGACCCAGCTCTTGTCAATGTTCAGGTCAATGTCGACGGCCAGCGCGCCGCCGTCCAAACCGACGCTTCCCAGGTCGATATCCCAGGACAGCACATCGTTGCCCGTGCCGACCTCGTTGGGCAGCCCTCCGGTCTCCATTTCGGTGACTTGACCGGCATCGGCTTGGCTCATGCGTAGCGTCAATCCGCCGTGCAGCGGTCCGCGGCTGAGCCCGACTCTGAACCCACCCGAAATCCGACGATACCAGGGCTGCTGGTTGGAAAACCGGCCCAAATTGTTCGTCAGGTGGTCACGGATCTGAAATTGCGCCCAACCCAGTGATTGCGGATCAAGGATGATTTGCAAGGCCGTGATTCCGGACGGGCAGGACGATGAATCACCATCGCGCGTCCCGTCGAGCGGCACAAGCTCGCTGAAAAACTCGAAACCCATTTGCGACGGTGCCGGCGGCAACGTCGCGCCGGCGGCCAGCACAGCCTCCCAGTGGTTGCGCCATTCGATGATGTCCAGATACAACTCCCGCTCCTCCAGGCCAAGCGGTGACGGCATCACGCGCCAGTCAAAAATGGACTGATCCCAGTGCACTGTATAGGCGTAAATACTGCCAAGCAAATGATTGGCAAAAATCAGGCGTCGTGTTCTCGACGCGCATTGCGGCAACTGGCCACCCGGCAAAATTATCGGCGCAGGGCTGCCGCCGAAGTCACAATACCTGTGTGGCAGATTCCTGCCTCTCAACGCTTCCTGGCGTGCTGCCGTTTCGCTGACGCAGGAATCACAAAAAAATTCCAGCTGCTCATCGAAGCTGGCCCAGGAAGGCGACACCGCAATGACCATCGCGCTCAATAGCATAACCTGCCAAGCCGCACACCACAGTGGGCGTCTTGTTTTTACGAAATCTGCTTTCTTTGATGCAACCATACTCGCCTCCGTTTTAACCCGTCTTATTCACCATCGTGCCGTAGCGAGGGGCCGACAGGTCCTGTTACCGGGGCGTTTGACGACCCAGTGCACCGGAAACGTGCTCGCCTGTATGGTAAGCATGCGCGAACAAGCGAAGCGCCTCTGCCGCGAGGCCTGTTGGCTCCGCAGTAGGCAGGGTGGTGAGTAAGACGAGTTTAAATAAAATGCAATCAACCACCCTACCCTAAAAAAATTAACACATCGTTCCAGAACCGTCAAGCGGCGGTAACAGGCCTCGGTCAGGCTGGATAAGTGCAGCGCTCAGCAATCGAGCGGATTGCGAACAGAGCAGGCGCAAGCGCTCGAGATTATCGTGATATAAACATTTGCCCCGGCAACACGAGCCTGTGCTCGAAACGTCGCCGACAACGCCGCCAGGGTCACGGCCTATCGGCCAAGCAACAGCTCGAAACCGCGCACGGTCTCGATCCTGGCCGGGGCGGCAAGCCAGCCTTGGGTGGCATCCCCGGCGATTTCGTGCAGCGTCCAGTCGCCGGCATCGGGCCAGCCTTGCGGTAGCGAATGCAGACTCGCGGGCTGGCCAGGCTCGGGTACGATCGCGGCGATGGATGCGCCAATAGAGCTGCCCATGGCCTTGATCATGGCCTCGCGCAAGGTCCATGCCCGCAGGAATTCATGCCGTGCCATGCTCGCCTCAAGGCTTTGCAGCCAGTCGCTCTCGGCGGCGCTGAACCAGCGTCGCGAAAGCTTTTGCCAGCGCACCGGCCGGTTGCCAAGCTCAATGTCGATCCCGACCGGCACGGCGCGCGTGATCGCGACCGCCATCAGCTCGCCGGCGTGCGACAGATTGAACTGCAGCTCCGGGTCCGGCGAGCCTGGGCCAAGCTGCGGTTTGCCGGCAGCCGATCGCACGATCGCGACGTCGCGGCCGGGAATGCCGAGATAGGCACCCAATAGTAGCCGCAGCACGAACTTCTGGCCCATGCGCAATTGACGCAGGCGATCGCTTCGCGAGGTCGGCACCTGGGCCTCCATCACCGGTAGATTGGCCAGCCGTGTCTGCCAGAAGTGGGCCTGGCCGGGCGCGAGCGCGGGGGCCTGGCGCAGCGGCAGTTTGACCCGTTCGATGTGTGATCCGCGAGTCACGACCAGCCGAACGCGCTGATGCCGGCCACGCCGAACGCGCCCAGCGCGCGGGCGCGGGCCCAATCATCGGGCCGAACGCCACCCAGGGCCAGAACCGGCAGTGGCGAATGCCGGATCAGCCGCTCGAAATCATGCCAGCCCAGAGCCGCCGCATCCGGATGACTGGCGGTTGCGCATACTGGCGACAGCGTGACCAGATCAACGCCCAGCGCATCGGCGATCCGGATTTCCTCCAGGTCGTGGCACGAGGCGATGACCAGACGATCCGCCGGCCACGGGCGCTGGTCCAGCGTCACGAGCTGGCGGGTGGTGAGATGAATACCGTCGGCCGGCCAGCCAAAGCAGTGCTCAAGTTCGCCCGAGGCAATCCAGCGTGCGTCGAATTGTCGCGTCAGCCGGTCAATCTGCTCGATCCAGTGTCGACCCATTGAATCGACTGACCTTCGACGCCGCGCGGTGTGCCGCAAAACGATTGGACCTCGAATACCCGCAAGCGGACGCTTTTTTCCCGGTCGTCGTGGCGTATCGCCACCAGCGGCCTGCTGGGTCCGGCAACGATTGCCAGTTCTTCTTCAAGTTCGCGCGCCAGGGCCGCCTCGGGCTGCTCGCCGGTCTCGATCTTGCCGCCGGGAAATTCCCAAAGGCCGGCCAGGTGTCGGCCGGGCGGGCGGCGGCTGACCAGGACCTGTCCGCGCTCGTTGCGCAGCACGCCGGCCGCCACGTCGACCGGCGTTGTTGCACAGGCCGAAGGTTTCGGGCCTGTATTAGCCCCAAACTCGCACCCAAGCGTTCGCATCATGGCTGTATTCAATCGACTCTTCACTCGATCCCCCGACTCCGGTCCAGCCGGAATTGCTGAGCAAAGTCTTTGAAATCATCATTCTCGATGGCGTGCCGAGTCTCGCGCATCAGCTGTTGATAGTAGTACAGATTATGGATGGTCGACAGCCTGGCTCCCTGGATCTCGTTGCAGCGATGCAGGTGCTTGATGTAGGCGCGCGAGTAGTTTCGGCAGGTGTAGCAGCCGCAGCCCGGATCCAGTGGGCGGGTGTCCATCCGATAGCGCGCGTTCTTGATCTTCAGATCGCCGAACCGGGTAAACAGGTGGCCATTGCGCGCGTTGCGCGTCGGCATTACGCAATCGAACAGGTCGACACCGCGCGCGATCGCCGCGACCATGTCCTCGGGCCGGCCGACGCCCATCAGATATCGGGGCCTGTCCTGCGGCAGCTTTGGGCAGGTCGCTTCGAGCATCTCGATTCGATCGGACTCGGGCTCGCCGACGCTCAATCCGCCGATCGCGTAGCCATCGAAGCCGATTTTGATCAGACCGCCCGCCGAGTGGGCCCGCAGATCGGCATACATGCCGCCTTGCACGATGCCAAACAGCGCAGCCGGCGAATCGCCATGGGCTTGTTTCGAGCGATCGGCCCAACGTAGCGAACGCTCCATCGATTCACGCGCCTGTTCATGGGTGGCCGGCCAGGCCGTGCACTCGTCGAAGATCATCACGACATCCGAGCCTAGCGCGTGCTGAACCGCCATCGATTCCTCCGGCCCTATGAAAATGCGCTTGCCATCGACCGGGGATGAAAACGTCACACCGCGTTCGTCGAGCTTGCGCAACTCTGCCAGGCTCCAGATCTGGAAGCCACCCGAATCGGTCAGGATTGGCCCGTTCCAATGCATAAAATCGTGCAGGTCGCCGTGTTCGGCAATCACGTCTGTTCCTGGACGAAGCATCAGATGGAAGGTATTTCCGAGGATGATCTCGGCACCGACCCCGCGCAGCTCCTCGGGCGTCATGGCCTTGACCGTGCCGTAGGTACCGACCGGCATGAAAGCCGGCGTCTGAACCAGGCCGCGCTCGAACTCCAACCGGCCTCGGCGGGCCGCGCCGTTGGTTTGCAGCACGCTGAACTTCATGCAATCTGCGACCGGACCGCGTGAACAAGCCCTGGACACACGCGCATGATCATGCGTCGGTCGCTCTGGCGGCGTCTCTTGGGTCGCTGTCGTGCTCGGCCGAAACGGCGCGCGCGGAGTGATCGCGCGCCATCAGAACGTAAAACGCAGGCAATACGAAAATGGTCAGCGCGGTACCGATTCCCAGCCCGGTTGCAATCGTCAGGCCAATCGCGAACCGGCTTTCGGCACCCGGTCCGCTGGCCATCAACAACGGAATCATGGCGACGATCAGGGCCACCGAGGTCATCAGAATCGGGCGCAGGCGAATCGAGCCGGCCTCGATCACCGCATCGCGACGATTCAGGCCACGGTCGATCTGCAGTGTGTTGGCAAATTCGACGATCAGGATGCCGTTTTTTGAGACCACGCCGATCAGCGTAATCAGCCCGACCTGACTGTAGATGTTCATGCTGGTCGCGCCAAGCATAATGAAGGCCATTGCACCGGCCACCGAAAGCGGCACCGACACCAGGATGATGAACGGATCCCGCCAGCTTTCAAATTGCGCGGCAAGCACCAGGTAAATCACCACCATCGACAAAGCAAATGTGATGTACAAGGCGCTGCCTTGCTGCTTGAACTGGCGTGCCTCTCCCTTGTAATCATAGGTAAATCCCTGCGGGAACAGCTCTGCTGCGGTCTGCTCGAGCCAGGCGGTCGCCTCGCCCATTGATGCGCCACCGCGCACGACGCCTTCCAGCGCCAACGCATTGAGCTGGTTGTGCTGTGTGCGCTGCGACGGCTCGACCAGCGATTCGAAAGAGACAACGCCGCCCAGTGGCACCAGTTCGCCCGAGTCGGCGCGCACATAGTAGTCGTTCAAGTCATCGATCGTGGCACGCATTTCGCGCTCGACTTGCGGGATCACCTCGTAGGACCGACCTTGCAGATCGAAACGGTTGATAAAACCGCCTCCGAGAAGACTTGCCAGTTCGCGACCGACTTCGGCCATCGACAGGCCCAGGTCGGCGGCGCGGTCACGGTCGATAACGACCTGCGAGATCGGCCGGTCGAACTCGATCGATTTCTGCAGAAAACCGAAAAGCCCGCTTTGCATCGCCCGGTCAATCATCTCATCGGCGACGTCGTTCAAGCGCTCGTAGGACTGGGCCGTGGTGATCACAAACTGCAGTGGCAAGCCCTGGCCGGCACCGGGAACCGAAGGTCGTGTAAAGACCGAGGTGCGCAGGCCGGTCACTTTCGAGACGGCTTGCTGCATCAACGGCTCGACCTCAAATTGCGAGACCTCGCGTTCATTCCAGGGCTTGAGCTTGAAACCGCCGAACACCGTGTTGGGTCCGAATGAGCCCAATAGCATGAAGCTCTCATCGTACCCTGGCAAGCCCTCAAATTGCTGTTGCAGCTCATCGCCGTATTTCTGCAGGTACTCCAGCGTCGCGGTCTGCGGCGCCTGGCCCTGGTAGAGCAGGATCCCCTGATCTTCGGTCGGTGCCAGTTCGCTTTGACTCAGTTGCAGCATGAAGCCGATCGAGATCAGGACGAGCACGGCAAAAACAATGACGACCGCAACCGAATGCAGCGTCCACGCCAACGCGGTCTTGTAACCCTCGGCCAGGCGATTGAAATTGCGCTCGACCATTTGCTCGAAGCGCGAGGCCTCGCCGTGCGGCTTGAGGATATGGCCCGAAAGCATCGGCGATAGCGTCAAAGCGATAATGCCGGAAACCAATACAGCACCGGCCAGCGTAAAGGCAAACTCGGTGAACAGCGAGCCGACCAGACCGCCCATGAAGCCGATCGGCGCGTAGACCGCGATCAATGTGGTCGTCATGGCAATCACCGGTGTCGCCATTTCGCGCGCACCATTCAGAGCCGCGTCGAAACGGGACTCGCCCTGCTCGATGTGGCGATGCACATTTTCGACGATGATGATGGCATCGTCGACCACCAGCCCGATCGCCAGAACCATGGCCAGCAGCGTGAGCAGGTTGAGCGAAAACCCGAACAGCAGCATGATCAATCCGCCACCGATCAGCGACAGCGGCACCGCGACCGAAGGCACGACCGCAGCGCGCAGCGACCCGAGCGAGACAAACACCACCACCAGCACGATCAGTATCGCCTCTAGCAGGGTTTTGATCACTTCGTTAATGGAGCTGTCGATGAACTCAGAGGCGTCATAGGCAAGTTCGACGTTCAGGCCCTCGGGCAACTGGGTACGGATATCCGGCAATTCGCTGCGAACCATGCGCGCGACGTCGAGCGGATTGGCGCCGGGTGCAAGTTCGATCGCGACATAGGTCGACGGCTGACCCCGGTAATTATTGGTTTCGGAGTAGGTTTGTGAACCAAGCTCAGTGCGGGCGACATCGGCCAGCCGGATAATGCTTCCGGCGGCTTGCTTGATCACTAGTTGCTCAAACGCCTCGGGGGTCGATACGTTGGTATTGGTCTTGAGATCGATCCGCACCAGCTGATCGCGGGTTCGCCCGATACCGGCCTGAAAGTTGTTGTCGAGCAGGACCCGCACCAGATCCTGCGCGGTCATGTCGATGGCCGCCAGACGAATCGGGTCGATCCAGATCCTTTGCGCGAATCTGCGTCCCAGCAACTCCGCACGGCCCACCCCCTGAATTGCCTGCAGCCGTGGCTGTACTTCGCGTACCAGGTAGTCGGTAATACTCGAGACGGCCAGCGTATCGCTGTAAAAGGCGATATACATCAATGCCGTGGTCTCGCCGGTGGTCGAGGTGATGACCGGGTCGCGCACGGCTTCGGGCAGCACATCGCGCTGGCTTGCGACCTTGGCCTGGATCTCCGAAAGTGCATCGTTGGCGTCGTAGTTCAAGACCATGCGGGCCTCGATGGTCGAGACGCCTTTGGAACTGGTCGATGACAGAAAATCGATCCCTTCGGCTTCGGCGATGGCCTGTTGCAGCGGGGTCGTGACAAAGCCTTTGACCAATTCGGAATCCGCCCCCGGGTAGGCGGTTCGCACGGTCACGGTCGTGCTTTCCAGTTCCGGAAACTGGCGAATCTCCAGTTCCATCAGAGCGCGCGCGCCGAGCAGCAGAATCAGCAGACTGACGACGGTGGCCAAAACCGGACGACGGACAAAAAGATCGGTAAAGCGCATCGCTCAGGCAATCCGGTTCTGGTTCGAAAATCGCTCGGGAGTCATTGGGATGAAGCCTCCTGGCGAGATTCCGAAACAACATTGACAGGCTGCTCGTTGCGCAGACGCAACAGGCCGTCTCGAACCACCGCTGTGCCGGCCTCGATGCCTTCGAGCAATTCGACCTGGCCATTGCGGACCTCGCCGGTGTCGACGTTGATCCGCTGCACGATGATTTGATCGTCTTCACCTTCGACCACGGCAAAAACAAAATCGCCGTAGGTGTTGTAGGAAATCGCGGTGCGCGGCACCGTCACCACCGTTTTTTGCTGCTCCTCGAAGGTCCGCACAGTGGCAAACATGCCGGGCCGCAGCTTCATATCGGCATTATCGAGTTGCGCGCGCACGCGCACGGTCCGGGTTTCCGGCAACACCGCCGAGTCCAGTGCCTGAATCCGGCCTTCGAACGTTTCGGCTGGGTAAGCGGCGACATCGACTTCGACCCGATCGCCGGCCTCGACGCTCGGAACATTACGTTCGGACAAGGTGAAATCGACCTGGATCGGATCGAGCATGTTGATGCCAACAATCGAGGTCCCGGCAGCAAGATATTGGCCGAGGTCGATCAAGCGCAGGCCAAGAACACCCGAAAATGGTGCCCGGATTGTTTTTTTGTCCAGCAGCGCCTGCTGTTCGTGAACGCGCGCCTGGGCCGCCTCGTAATTGGATCTGGCCTCGTCGAAATCGGACTGCGACACGGCATTCTGGCGAATCAGGTTGGAGAAACGTTCAAACTGCTGCAGCGCCAGGCGCGCCTCAGCCTGGCGGGTCTCGAGTGCGGCCTCGTCGATTTCGGCATCCAGCCGAATCAACACGTCGCCGGCTTTTACCGACTGGCCCGACTCGAACTCGACCGATTCGACCACGCCGGCAAACTCATTGGCGACCCGAATGCCATTGACCGCCCGCAGGCTGCCGATCGCGGTGACCGAACGGGGCCAGCGCTCGCGAGCGGCCTCGATCACGTGCACGTCGGCCGGTGGCGGCGGCTGTGACATGGCTTGCTGCTGTTGGCTGATCTGGTGCATCCGCCACGCAAACAAGCCGCCCAAAATAAGCCCGAGTCCGGCCACAACGACGATGATTCGCAACAGTGTGCTCATAATAAATTCGGTTTTCCAGTTTTATTAGTCGGTCCAGCCCCAGGGCGGCGGCGGCGCGTCAACCGTCTGCGACAAATCAAAATCGATCCGGAATGTGCGCGGCGTACCAAGCCGCCACAGCGAATACGTCAGGGTCTTGCCCGGTTCAACCTGGAGCATCCAGACATTTGAAAACGAAGCAGCCACCATCTCCCGGGTTTGCTGATCGGCCGGAAAGAATTGCTGGCCGGCCAGACCGGTGTTGGTTGCCCGACCGCCATACATCGTAACCGGAGATTCGTCGCCGTCCGGTTGGCGATGGTCGTGTCGAAGAACGATACGGCCCTCGCGACGGCTGAGAATCCAGGTCTGGGATCGATCTTCACCGACGTGAAAAGGGATCCAGATTCGATCGTCGAGGCATTTTCTCACCTGCACGACCAACGGCTTGCCGGCATAAAAGGTCGATGCCTCCGGCGCGACCACCAGCGTGCCGCCAAAGGACTTGCCGCACAGGCCCATCATCCGCTCCCAGAATTCATCGACCGGCGACGCCTGCACGGAAGTACCGCACAGCATCAGAACCCCTGCCAGACTCGCGAATCTCATACATCTCTCCCGTGTTTGACCCATTTGATACCGCAGTATTGACCAGCATGCCGTCGCGAGCGGTCCAAACGTCCTGCGGCCGGGACGTTTCGCGACCGAGCGCAGCGCATGCGTACTCGGAGCGGCCGGTGAGCTTGCTCGAGTGAGCGACATGCACTGAATGCGAGGCCTGAGGACTGCGCACCAGGCAGGCCCGAAAGAGCAAGTCTACCCCAACGTTGCATAATTTTTTGCAGATAGACTCGGGCCCTTTGGTCACAAGCCAGCCATTAAATCGTGGGCTTTTGTCCACGACGCTGATCGCTGCTGTCAAGGTCATTCGAAAACAGCCCATAATCTGCGTGAATCTGCGGTATCTGCGGTTCCGTGGTTTCCCTCTCTCGGCTGGGCTGAATCCTGGACCTCAGCAGGAACAGTGATGCAGCGCTGGGGTTTACCCCGGGTTGATGAACGGTTGATATACCGGCCAAACCGATCGATTGACCCGGCCGCAGTGGAAGTCGTTAAACTATCGACGATCGACTATCTATCATCCTTGGAGAACTCAATGAACCGTCCTGTTCGCGTCGCCATCACCGGTGCCGCCGGCCAAATCGGCTACCAGCTGTGCTTTCGCATCGCCGCCGGCGAAATGCTGGGTCCGAACCAGCCCGTCATCTTGCAGCTCATCGAAATCCCGCCGGCCATCGATGCCCTGAAGGGCGTGGCCATGGAGCTCGAAGATGCCGCGCTGCCGCTGCTGGCCGGAATCGAAACCACCACAGACATCAACGAGGGCTTCAAGCAGACCGACTTTGCGCTGCTGGTCGGGGCCCGGCCACGCGGTCCGGGAATGGAGCGTGCTGACCTGCTGAGTGAAAACGGCAAGATCTTCGGGCCGCAGGGCAAGGCCCTGAACGATCACGCCTCGCGCGATGTCAAGGTCCTCGTGGTCGGCAACCCGGCCAACACCAATGCCCTGATTGCCCAAGCCAACGCGCCGGACCTGCCCGCTGAAAACTTTACCGCAATGACGCGGCTGGATCACAACCGCGCGATGGCCCAGCTGGCCCTCAAGACCGGGGTGCACCACACGTTCATCAAGCGAATGGTGATTTGGGGCAACCATTCGGCCACCCAGTATCCGGATATTCATCATGCCCTGGTCAAAGGCGATTCGGCGATCTCCAAAGCCGACCGCGAATGGTACGAAAATGAGTTCATTCCGACCGTCCAGCAGCGCGGCACAGCCATCATCAAGGCCCGCGGAGCCTCCAGTGCGGCGTCGGCCGCATCCAGCGCAATCGACCATATTCGCGACTGGACGCTTGGCACCGGTGACGACTGGGTCTCCATGGCCGTTGCTTCCGACGGCAGCTACGGCATCAAGCCCGGCGTCATCTACTCGTTCCCGTGCACCTGTGAGAACGGTCGCTGGAAAATCGTGCCAGACCTGGAAATCAACGAGTTCAGCCGCGCGCGCATGGATGCAAGCGATACCGAGTTACGCGAGGAACGCGACGCCGTTCGCGACCTGCTTTAACCCCGGCTTATTCACCACCCGGTCGTCGCGAGGCGGTTCCAGGCCTCCTGGATACCGCGTTTTCGACGATCAGTTAAAGTCGACGGGCCTGGTCATCAAACGCCCCGGTAGCTCAGAGGATAGAGCAGCCGCCTCCTAAGCGGCAGGTCGCAGGTTCGACTCCTGCCCGGGGCGCCATTTCAACCCGGCGTATTCACCGTCGGGATGAGACAGGGTCTAGCGGCAAGGCCCCGGTTGAGGCCTGGATGATCGGCGCAATGGCGACTGGATTGACACTATGACGCGAACGATGAAGGTGGCTCCCATTGCCGGGTTGGTCTTGCTTGCACTGGAGGCGGCCGCCAGCATCTCGTTCGAGGACATCACCGACCTGTCAGGGGTCGCCATGAGCCACTCCGGGGCCGGTCAATTCGTGACCGGCCAGGTCATCGCCGACTTCAATAACGACGGTCGGCCGGACTTGTTTCTGACCACGTCATTCACCGGCAACAGACTTTATCTCAATGCCGGCGATGGACGTTTTGAGCTCTCGCCTTTCAATGCATTTATCGCAATGACGGGTCTGCGCAACTCTGCGGCGCTGGCGCTGGATATCGACAACGACGGCTGGAACGATCTACTGGTTCTGGGCTTCGGCCACTATCGCTTATTCCGGAATCTCCAGGGTCAGGGTTTCGCCGACATCACCGAAAGTGCGGGCCTGACCTACCCCGGGCGGGGTACCGGCGCGGCGGCGGCCGATTTTGATGGCAATGGCTTCACTGACCTGTTCATTTCCAATTTTTCCTATTCAAACCAGGCATTTCCGGGCTGCGACGGCAACGGCGGGTGCTCGGCGAGCAATCGTCTGTACCGCAACAACGGCGATGGCAGCTTTACCGATGTCAGCGAGCCACTGCTGGGCAGCCCGCCGCCCGAGCACCAGTCGTTTATCGGTGCCTGGTCCGATCTGACCGGAAACGGCCGGCCCGACCTTTACGTGGTCAACGACCGCCAGGTCGGCAATGTCGTGTACCGCAACGACGGCCCCGGCTGCAATTCATGGTGCCTGACCAACAGCTCGACAACGTCCGGGCTCGATATCGAAGCCTTCGGCATGGGCCTGGCGGTCGGCGATTTTAACCGCGACGGGCGCCAGGACCTCTACGTCAGCGACGCTTTCAGCCAGCATTTGTTTCGCAATCAAGGCTCGAACGGCGCGTTGTCGTTTATTCGCGACAGCCATGCCGCCGGCGTCGACGCACCGGTCTTCGGATGGGGCACCGTGTTCGCCGATTTCGATAACGATGGCTGGCCGGACCTTTACCTGAATTCGGAATCGTCGGTACAGCCAGATCCGCCTCTGTGCAGCCGCAGCTACCGCAATCAGCGCGACGGCACGTTCGCTGATGTTTCGGCAGGCCTCGGGGCTCAGTTATGCGGCCCAAACTATGGCATTGCCGCCGGTGACCTGGACGGCGACGGACGCATCGACCTGGTCGTCGGGCAGTACAACTCAGGCTACCGAATCCTTCGCAACATCTCAAGTGTGTCTAATTTCCTGCGCGTTCGCCTGCTCGGCGGTTGGGATCTGCCGTCGGAGCCAACCACCAGCCGGGCCTGGCTGATTGATGACCAGGGTAGCGTCCAGATGCGCGAACTCATCAACGGCGTCGGTCACGGTGGAGGCAGCGAAACTGTGCTTCATTTCGGACTCGGCTCCAACAGCGCCGAACAGCTGATCATTCGATGGCCGAACGGTATCGTGCAACGGAATGCGGGCCCGCCGAACAATCAGCTGCTGG
>JAIVHD010000162.1 GCA_020201235.1 Lysobacteraceae bacterium | reverse complement strand
GCGAATCTCGTAACCCAGGCCCGAACCGCCGGGGCGCGGCGAATCAGGAAGTTTAAGAGTCATCGGCCGACCGCTCGTAACAGGCTGGCCAGTTTACTCGGAATGTGTCCGGCGCTTCACTTCGCCGCTCTCCCAACCCGGCAGCGACCGGGCCAAACCGGCCGTACTCCCCAGCCCACCTTCTGCGGCACCGCCATGCCCCGCGTCTGCGGTGTTTCGCTCGCTCACCAATCGTCCGGGTTATTGCGGCTACACTGATCGACCCGTTTTCGGCAAACGAGCCCGTTTGATGATCACCGCGATCGACTACAGGTCCAATTGCATTCCAGGTACAGCCGATCAGCCCAAGGGCTACGCCCGATCGGTCGGCCTGGCGGCCCGTGTCCGACTCAAAGCTTCGCGATGAGTCCAGACCTCGAGCCGGTGGCACCGGCCCGGATCGAGTGGCGCAATGGCGCGCCCTACTCACCCGCGTATGGCGATTGTTATTTTGGTGCCGACGACGCGCTGGCTGAAAGCCGCGCAGTATTCATCGACGGCAGCTTCCTTCGTCCGCGCTTTGAGAGCCTGCGGGCCGGGCAGCAGTTCAGCCTGGGCGAAGTCGGCTTCGGCAGCGGTCTCAACCTGCTTGCCGCAGCCAAACTGTTTGCCCGGCATGCCGCAGCCGGTGCCCGACTTTGCCTGATCTCGGTCGAAAAACACCCCCTGACGCGAGCCGACCTGCACAGCGCGCTGTTGCGCTGGCCCGGGCTCGGGCCGCTGGCCGGCCAATTGCAGGCACAGTATCCGGCGGCGACGCCTGGTTTTCATCGCTTGCGGCTTGCCGACAACATCGACCTGACCTTGATGCTGGGTGACGCGCTGACGCTCTGGTGCCAGTACGATGGCAGCATCGACGCCTGGTTTCTGGACGGCTTTGCGCCTGCTCGCAACCCGCAGCTCTGGCAAAAGCCACTGTTTGAACGCATGGCCGAACTATCACGCCCCGGCACCACGCTGGCAAGCTTCAGCGTTGCAGGTGCTGTGCGCCGCGGGCTTGCCGAGTGCGGCTTTCAGGTCCGGCGAAAACCCGGCTTCGGTAACAAGCGCCAGCGTCTGGAGGGGTCTATTGAAGGGACCTGGCGCGCGCGGGAGTTTATCCAGGGCACGGCCTGCATCGTCGGTGCCGGCCTTGCCGGTGCCAGCACCGCGCGTGCTTTAGCCGAACGCGGCTGGCAGGTCGAGGTTCGCGACCGCCTCGGCATCGCCGGCGGCGCTTCGGGCAACCCGGCCGGGGTGGTCTATACCTCGCCCAGCGGCGCGGCCACGCCACAGAATCGTTTCTACCAGTCGAGCTATCTGCATGCCCTGCGCCGGCTCGGCCGCTGGCAACGCGAAACCGGCCGGCCGACCCGCGATTGCTGTCGGCTCGAAGGGGTCGTGCAACACATCGTCAGTCCGCGCCATCGAGCGAAGCTGTTCGCGGCAATGAGCAGCGGACACTGGACAGATGAATTATTAAGCCTGGAGGACGACGATGCGGTGGTCTTGCACGGTGCCGGCTACCTCGACCCACGCGCGTGGTGCCACGCGCTGCTGGATCATCCGCGCATCCGTTTTCGCCCCGGCAGCCTGGACTCGTCACAAGCCGGCCCCGGATTTGTATTCGAGGACCGCAGCCGCGCCGCTGCCGATGTCACCGTAATTTGCATGGCCGGGGCCGCCGCCGGGCTGGCCGGCATGCCGCGTCTTTTGCTTAAACACGTTCGCGGTCAAATCACGTTTTGTCGGGCGACCGCGGCCAGTGCGGGCTGGCAGCGGGCGCGCTGCTTCACCGGTTATCTGACGCCATCGATCCACGGCCAGCACTGCATCGGCGCGACCTATGACCCGCGCGACGGCGACCCGCATCCGCGCGCGACCGACGACCTTGGCAACCTGGCGATGCTGCGATCGTGGCTTCCAAAGCGTTGGCGAGAGCTGGGCGGCCGCGACATCGAAGTGACCGGGCGACGCGTGGCGTTTCGCTGCCAGGCGATCGACTTCCTGCCGCTGGCCGGAGCGGTCGGCTCGATCAACGACGCCTGCCCGACCTACCTCAATATCGGTCACGGCAGCCGCGGCATTGCCGGCACGCCGCTGGTCGCCGAACTGCTCGCCGATACCATCAGCCGTCTTGGACCGCCGATGGATCGGGCCATGCGGCAGGCGCTGAGCCCCACCCGCTTTTGCAAATCATCGCGCCAAGCCAGCCCCAACGGCTGAATGTCACCAAATGAGCGACGCGGTACACTGGGCAGCATGAAACTGCATACCTGTGCACAGGCTCCAAATCCCCGTCGCGTGCATCTTTTTCTCGCAGCCAAAAAAGTCGAGATCGACACACGCGAAATCGACCTGCGTGCCGAAGAGCATCAGAGCGAGGCCTTCAGAGCGCTCAATCGACACTGTACCGTGCCGGTTCTGGAACTCGACGATGGGACCTGCCTGAGCGAAAGCATCGCGATCTGCCGCTATCTGGAAGACATCTTCCCCGAACCAGCCCTGATGGGGACTGGCGCGGTCGAGCGGGCACGTATTGCCGATATCGAACACTGGATCGAGATCAACGGCCTGCTGGCCGTCACCGAGGCCTTCCGCAACAGCGCTGCCGGCCTCGCTACGATTGGTTTCTGGAGGATTTCAACGATTTGCTGCGCAATCGCCGCTTCGCCGCCGGAGACCAACCAAGCGTCGCCGACATCACGGCACTGGTGACCGTCGATTTCGCCAAACGCGGCATCAAGACCGAAATCCCGCAATCCCTTAGCCGCATCCAGGCCTGGCGACGAAGCCTTATCAGCCAGACCGGCCTGTTTCCGGAACTGCCGCAGCCTTGAACCCGGCTCGATTCCAGACACTGCTAAAGCGCGCCCACGGCGAGCACCAGGCCGGCAACATCGAACGCGCCGACGCGCTGTACCAGCAGGCGCTGGCCCTCGATCCCGGGCATCCGGAAGCGCTTTACCTGCTGGCTGCGCTGCAGTTGCAGACTGGCCGGCCCGAATCGGCCCTGGGGTTGATCGATCGTGCCATCGCGCGGCTCGGGCGGCGTCCGGAGTTGCTGGTCAACCGGTCCAGCGCGGCGCTTGCAGCGGGCCGAACGGCAGAGGCCTGCATCGATGCCGGCGAGGCTGCCGAAGGACTTCCGCAGTCCTTTGGCGCGTGGTTCAATCTGGGCCTGGCCGAGGCCGCGCGGCGTAACTGGCCGGCATCACAACACGCATTGGCCAGGGCTTTAACGCTGCGCCCGGCCGATCCGCGCTGCCAGCTGCATTGGCAAATCGCGGTTTTGCATGGCGCACCGGAGCGCTATCGGCCCATCGAGGCCGCAGTACTGGCCGAGGCAGCGCAATTGATGGACCCGTTGGCCGAACTGGTTGGCACACTGACCCGCGTTGGGCAAGCGGCCGAGGCCTCCAGGCTCGCCGGTACGGTCGCCGACGCGCTGCCCGACCAGGAGCCGATCGGTCGGCAGTGGATACGCAAGACCGAACGCGCCGGGCTGGCACGCACGGCCGAGCGGCTGGCCGACCGCTTGATCGAGCGGTTCCCCGATTCTGCCGATGCCCGCCTGTTCGTGGCCGCAGCCCGCCAGCGCCGGGCTGCGACCGAGGCGGCCTGCCGGGACTATCGCCACTTGCTCGAAATCAAGCCCGACTACTGGCAAGCGCATAGCAACTACCTGATTTCACTCCAGCACTTGCCCGGGATCGGACCGGCCGAACTGGCCGAGGCACACGCCGAGTGGGCCAGGCGGCATTTCCCGAAGGCGCGCGCGATTGCGCGCTCGGTCCGGCGTGGCCCGATCCGGGTGGGCTGGTTTTCGCCGCGCCTGCTGGCCGGACCGATGGAATCCTTTTTTGTCGGCGTGCTCAAGGCTTTTCCGCGCAACGGGGTCGAGCATTGGCTGTACCAGACCCATGACATCGCCGACTCATCAACGCCACGTTTCAAGGCTGTCGCGGATCACTTCGCAAGCGTGGCCGATCTCGACGACTTCGCGCTGGCCGACCGGGCGGTCGCCGATTCAATCGATATCGCCATCGACCTCAGCGGCCACAGCCCGCACCATCGACTGCGTGCCTTTGGGCGGCGCATGGCGCCTGTCCAGGTCAGCTGGCTGGATTATTTTCATCCGACCGGCATTCCGGCGATCGATTATTTCTTCACCGACCGCGTTCTCGGCCCGGAGCCCGGCGGTGGCGTTGGATCGCCCGGCAGTGATCCTGGGCCGGCCGCCGCGCTCGACCGCCGGCGCGACCAGGCACACAAGTACTCGAGCGCATGCCCGGCGCCGAGCTCGAACTGCGCAGCCTGCAATTCGATGATGTCGAACTGCGCGCGGATTTTATGACGCGCGCCGAAAGGCTGGGCGTGCCGACCGCCCGCGTCAAGCTGTTCGGCTGGCAACCCTACGCCGCATTGCTTGAAGCCTATCGGAATATCGATGTCGCACTCGACCCGTTTCCGTTCTCTGGCTGCGCGACCAGTGCCGATGCGCTGTGGATGGGCACGCCGGTGATTACGCTGTTGGGTGAAACCATGGTTGCCCGCCAAACCGCAAGCCTGCTCCAGCATGCCGGTCTGCACGACTGGATTGCCCGCAGCCCGGAAGAATACATCGAACTCGCCTGCAAACTCGCCGCCGATTTCCGTCAACTGCGACTTCAACGCGGACAGCTTCGCCAACACGTTCTCGAGCAAACCGGCGATTGCACAACCTTCGCCGCCGAACTGGAGCAGCGTCTGGCCGCGCTCTATCGGGAGACCGACGCCTGCTGATCGGCGCCGCCAAGGCAGACGGGCCAGGTTGCAGGAGGAGCGTATCGAGGCCCCCTATCGCCGCGATCATCAAAAACAATTGGCCTTTTATCTGCGAACCATTATCATTCGCTTTAACGATCATTGATGAGCGAACACCATGGCCAAGTACAAAACCCTGACCTTTGCGGCAGTTCACACAGGCGTTGCATTCACGGTTGTTTACGCGATGACCGGCTCGTTGATGCTGGGAGGATTGATCGCGATCATCGAACCGGCCTGCAACACGGTCGCCTACTTCCTGCACGAACTTGCGTGGGAGCGCTATCCGATCGGCTAACGGGCCAGGTCCGCCAGCACGGCGTCGGCGGAGACTTCGTCGGGATCGCTCAGGAAGCGCTCGACTCTTTGCTTGCAACGCGCGCTGTCAATTTTCACGAGTGCTGATTTGACCAGCGCCAGTTGACCGGGCGGCAGGCTGAATTGTGTAATGCCCAGGCCGATCAGCAGCGCGCTGTAGCGCGGGTCACCCGCCATTTCGCCACAGATCTGGGCCAAACGACCGGCTCGGTGCGTCTGATCGATAATTCTGGCCAGCATGACGATGACTGCCCGATGCGCCGGGTCGAACAGGTGGCTGACCAGTTCATCTTGCCGGTCGACCGCCAGCAGGTACTGGATCAGGTCGTTGGTGCCGATCGAAACGAAATCCAGCGCGGCGGCCAGCTGACCGGCAATGACCGCCGCGGCCGGCGTTTCGATCATGCCGCCGACCGGGACTTCCGGGTCGGCCCGAATGCCGCGCTGGTGTAGCTGCGCGCGACAGCCGGTGATCAGTTCGCGCGCCTTGTGGACTTCATCGAGACGGCTCAGCATCGGCAGCAGGATGCGCACCGGCCCATCCACCGATGCGCGCAGGATCGCGCGAACCTGGACCTGGAAGTTGTCCTGCATGGCCAGCGACATCCGAATTCCGCGCAAGCCCAGCGCCGGATTGGGGCCGCGCAGCCGCTGCAATTCGTCCGGAAGCTTGTCGCCGCCAGCATCCAGCGTACGAATCGTCAGCGGCTTCCCATCGAGTATCCGGACGGCCTCGCGAAAGACCTCGTACTGGGCCTGCTCATCGGACAAGCGGTTGCGCGAGAAGATAAACTCGGTGCGCATCAGGCCGACACCGGCCGCGCCGTTTTCACGACAGCGTTCGAGCTCTGGTTCAAGCTCGGCGTTGCAGAACAGGCGAAACCGGACCCCGTCCCGGGTTTGATCCGGAAGACCGAGGACGCGCTGCAAATTTTCGCGGTTTCGCCTGAAGGCCACCATCTTCTCGGCATAATGATCGTGCAGCTGCTCGTCGTGCGTGGCCAGCACGACGCCGTAATGGCTGTCGACAATGACCGGCTCACCCTCGCGCAGCAAACGGTGGGCGCGATGCACTGCCACGACCATCGGAATGCCCAGTGCCCGGGCAATGATCGCGCTGTGAGACCAGATCCCGCCGTGTTCGGTCACCAGCCCTGCGACATTGCGCCGGTGCAGCGCGGCAAGCTCTGCCGGATTGATCTCGTCGGCCAGAACCACCGTGCGGTCGAGCTGGTGCGGCACGCGTTCGTCGAGCACCACCGTGGGTTGCTCGGAAAGCTGGCGCTGAAGAAGGCGCACGACCTGGTCCAGGTCTTCGATTCGCAGAGCCAGGTAATCATCCTCGATGCGCTTGAATTCTCGGCGCAATGCCGCCGCCTGCTGATCCAGTG
>JAIVHD010000161.1:4840-5819 GCA_020201235.1 Lysobacteraceae bacterium | reverse complement strand
AAATAAAGCCACGCACCTGGTCGACCACGATTTCAGTCTTGTCTTCCAGCACTGCAAGGTCGAAGAAGTCGGGATGGCTTCCGCTGCCAAGCAGTTGACAGGAATGGCATTTTCCGCAAGACTCGCCGTCGCCCACATCCTGGCACAACAAACGGGCCGCCAGCCAGCGCGCAAGACTGCGCTTGCCAACGCCCGGCGGGCCCAAAAACATCGGCGCATGACCCAGTTGACTGGCGTCGATCGCCTGGTTCAGGGCGGCGCGGGCCGGCTTTTGCCATGGATACATCGGGTGCGCGTGCTTCATGTCAGGCGCAGCTCCAGTTGTTGGCGGATGACCTGCATAACGGCTTGCGGGCTCTGCCGCGCGTCGATGACCGCAAAGCGCTCCGGCGCAGCCGCCGCACGCTCGAGATAACAGGCCCGAACGCGCTGAAGAAACTCCAGCCGGCTGCCCTCGAAACGGTCTGGACCGCCGGCCCGATCGCGAATCCGGGCGAGGCCGATCTCGACCGGGATATCGAGTACCAGGACAAGGTCGGGCTGGAGACCGGGATGGACCAGCTCGGCCAGCGCATTGATCGGGCCGCGTCCCAGGCCGCGGCCGGCACCTTGGTAAGCGTAACTGGCATCGGTAAAGCGATCGCAAATCACATCGACGTCTTCGCGCAGCTTCGGCTTGATGACGTCGACCACGTTTTCGCGGCGTGCCGCGAACATCAGCAGCAACTCGGTCAGTGGGTCGATCTCACCTGTATCGGGATCGAGCAGCAGCGCCCGGATACGCTCTGCAACTGCGGTCCCGCCTGGTTCGCGCGTGGTCAGGGTCTTGCGCCCGCGCTGCTCCAGCCAGGCCTTGATTTCAACCAGCGCGGTCGACTTGCCGGCACCCTCCCCGCCTTCGAGACAAATTAGCCGGCCGGTCATCGCGAGCCCCCGGAGCGATCGACTTTTGCTGCCGCGGGCCGGCCCAGGATATAAC
>JAIVHD010000161.1:0-4802 GCA_020201235.1 Lysobacteraceae bacterium | reverse complement strand
GCGATCGACTTTTGCTGCCGCGGGCCGGCCCAGGATATAACGTCGAACTGCCTGGTTATGTTCGGCCAATGTATCTGAGAAGACATGGCTGCCATCGCCGCGAGCGACGAAATACAGCGCGCTTCCTTCCGCCGGCGAAGCCGCCGCACGAATCGAGGCGACCCCCGGCAAGCCAATCGGGGTGGGCGGCAGTCCGTGCCGGGTGTAGGTGTTCCAAGGATGATCGGTGCGCAGGTGAATGGTCCGGATACGACCATCGAAGTCATCGTCCAGACCATAAACCACGGTTGGGTCGGTCTGCAGGCGCATGCCGCGCTGAAGCCGCCGGATGAAGACCCCGGCGACCTGCGCGCGCTCGCGATCGATCATGCTTTCCATCTCCACCAGCGACGCCAAAATCAACAATTCTTCGGGCGTGGCCAGCGGCAATGCCGGATCCCGCTGGTGCCAGGCCCGGTCCAGTTCCCGGCCCATCGCACGGTACGATCGCGCCAGCAAATCGAGGTCGCGATCTCCTCGCGCGAACTGATAGGTCTCCGGCAGAAAGCGGCCTTCTGCGAAGCAGCCGTCGCAACCCAGGCGCTGCATCAATTCCCCGACGGGCAATTCGGGGACATGCTGGACGAGCCTCGAATCCTCCGCCAGAGCCCGACGCAGACGCGCCAGCGTCCAGCCCTCAATGATCGTGAATCGGTGACGAACGACCTCGCCCCGTGCCAGTCGCGCCAGGACCTGAAGGCGTGATGCTCCAGCCTCGATGCGATACTCGCCGGCCTGAATCGACGGTCGGTGCAGGCGACCGGCCAATCGCCAGCGCCAGTCTCTTTGGTCAAGGCCAAGTCGATCCAGCTTTGAAACCAGCGTCGACAATGTCTCGCCCGATTCAACGAACAGAGTCAGAGTGCCGCGCTCGACCAGTACGGCATTCTCGAACTGGCGGTAATCGCGCCACGCAAGAGACGCCACAAGCAGCGCGGCTAATATTATAAAAACAATTATTATCAATATGTTACGAATCATTATTAACCAACAATCTCATTATCATGGAGCCACGCCTGTTGCCACTCCGAAAGCACCTCCGAGAGCGGCAGCACGCGGCCATCCAGCGTCGCGACCGGACGCAGCCCCGCAACCGAGTTTATCACCCAGAGCGAATCGGCCGTTTGCAGTTCGTGCTGCCGGAAAGGCCGTTCCTGCAGCGCTTGGCCGGCCCGCTCCCGCAGCCACTGCAGGCCGACGCCAGCGACGGCCGCCGGATGCGGCCCGGGCGCGATCAGCCGACCGCTTCGGACGATGACGATATTTCCGGTCAGGGCCTCGACGATGGCACCGCTGTGATCCAGTGCAAGCGCCTCATCGGCTGACTGCTGCTCGCACTCGCGCGCCATCAACACCTGCTCCAGGCGGTTCAGGTGCTTTAAACCCTGCGGCTCACGCGGGTACAGATGGATCGAGCTGGTGATCATTGCGAGCCCGCAGGCACGCTGGCGGTCCAGCCCATCGGGCCAGCGACGGCGCATCAGGATTCGGTTTGGCGCTGCCCGGGCGGGCGGAAAATAGGCCCGGCCACCGCTGCCGCGGGTGATCGTGATGCGCACGATAGCTCGCCCCGGACCATCGACCAGCTGCGCGCATTCATCTGCCAGCAATTTGACATCGGGTCGCTCGATCGAAAGACGCCGGCAACCATCAGCCAAACGCCGCATGTGCAGCGGCCACAGGTGGCTTACGCCGCCATGAAAGGCAATCGTCTCAAACAGACCGTCGCCGTAAAGCAGCCCGCGATCGCCGACCGGAACATGGGCAGCCCATTGCCCATTCACCAGGCAGTCATCGGTCACCGACACGGGTCGATTGCGCGTATCGCCGTCGCCTGTCATCGTCATTGTCCACCAAGGGCCTTTATCAGGCCGCGCGCCTTGGCTTCGGTTTCAGCCAGTTCAGCAGCCGGCTCGGAGTCGACCACGATCCCGGCCCCAGTTCGAAAATGGACGTCGGAGCCGGAAACCAGCATGCTACGAATCAGGATGTTCAGATCCATCCGGCCATCGAGTCCGATATAGCCCATCGAGCCGGTGTAGAAGCTGCGCCCGGCCGTTTCAAGCTCGGCGATGATTTGCATGCAGCGCACTTTCGGACAACCGGTGATGGTGCCGCCGGGAAACACCGCGCGAATCACGTCAGACGGCGACGTGCCCGGCTCCAGCCGGCCACGAATGTTCGAGACGATGTGGTGGACATGGGCATAGCTTTCGAGAACCATCAGTTCGTCGACCTCAACCGATCCGGTTTCGCAGATCCGGCCGAGATCGTTTCTTTCCAGATCGATCAGCATGATGTGCTCGGCCCGCTCTTTTGGATGGGCCAGCAGCTCGTCCGATAGCGCCCGATCCTGCTCGGGCGAGCTGCCGCGAGGTCGCGTGCCGGCAATCGGCCGGGTCTCAATCACGCCGTCGCGCACCGATACCAGTCGCTCCGGTGACGATGACAGCAGCGTTCCGCCCGGCAGCCGCGCGAGACCGGCAAACGGTGCCGGGTTGCGCAGCGCCAGGCCGCGATAGATCGCAACCGCATCGAGATGACCTCCGGACCGACCGTGCCAGGCGCGCGAGAGATTGGTCTGGAACACATCGCCGGCAAGGGCACCTCACGCCTGACCGGTGCCCGCTGCTCGAGCTCTTCGGCAAGCCGCTCAAGCAGCGGCGGATCTTCGGCCACCAGCCAGAACTGGTCGAGTTGGTGATCGTGCAGAATGGCGGCCCTGCAGCGGCGGGCGCAGGCCACCGGCAGCCGATCACGGGCCGGCGGCAATTGCAGCGTCGGCTCAATCGCCCCGGCCAATTCATAGCCCAGGTAGACAAACCAGCCACCTTCGAATGGAAAGCGGCCCGCCTGGCCACGCCTTGAGGCTCGCCAGCTACGGTCGAAATCATCCAGAAAGCGGTGCTTGTCGTTAAAGCCGGCACTCAAGCACGGCCCGTCCAGGTCGGCGTGCATTAGAATCGACCAGCGGCCCAGCCCGTCGCCGCGGCTGGCGCTATCGAGAAGAAAGGGCCAATCAGACGGAGCGGCTGCGTGCACAGCCGTCAGTTCCGGCCGTGACACCAGAGCCCGGTAGTGGCTCACTCAGGTCGAGTGAACAGGACCGTGCCGTTGGTCCCTCCAAAACCGAAGGAGTTTGAAATAGCGGCTTTGATTGGTTTCTCGCGGGCGCTGCCGGGGACCAGATCAATATCCTGGCAGTCTTCGTCTGGATTCTCGAGATTGATCGTCGGCGGAATGATTCCGCGATCAAGCGCCAGAATGGTGAATATGGCTTCGACACCACCCGCCGCACCCAGCAAATGACCGGTCATGGACTTGGTCGAACTCACCATCAACTTCTGGGCATGATCACCAAAGGTTGCGCGCACAGCATGGAGTTCAGCCCGGTCACCGAGCTGCGTCGAGGTGCCGTGAGCGTTGATGTAGTCGATCTCCGAAGGATCGAAGCCGGCATCACGAACCGCTGCTGCCATGCAGCGCGCGGCCCCGTTGCCGTCGGTCGGCGGCGAAGTGATGTGGTGGGCATCGCCGCTCATTCCGTAGCCCTTGAGCTCAGCATAAATGCGTGCGCCTCGCTTGCGCGCGTGTTCCAGTTCCTCGAGCACGATGACCCCGGCACCGTTACTCAACACGAAGCCGTCGCGATCCCGATCCCACGGTCGACTTGCACCTTCGGGATCATCGTTGCGGGTCGACAGCGCGCGCGCCGCACAGAAACCGCCGATCGCAGTCGGCGTAGTCCCGAACTCCGAGCCGCCGGCAATCATCACGTCGGCGTCGCCGTAGGCGATCATGCGTGCGGCGTCACCGATGTTGTGCGTAGCCGTGGTGCAGGCCGTAACGATCGAGATGTTCGGGCCCTGGTAGCCGTATCGGATAGAGACCTGCCCGGCGACCATGTTGATGATGCAGCCAGGCACGAAAAACGGCGAAATGCGGCGCGGCCCCGAGTCGACAAACACCTGGTGGGTGTCTTCTATGGTCTTGATGCCACCGATGCCGGAGCCGATCGCGACACCGTAGCGGGTCGGATCATCGGGCGACTCCGGCAAGCCGGCATCCTCGATCGCCTGAACTGCGGCTGCAAGACCATAGTGAATAAACGGATCGGATTTGCGCGCTTCTTTGGGCGTCATGTAAAGGGAGAGATCCAGATCGCGGACCTCTCCGGCGATCTGACAGCTAAAGGGTTCCGGTTCGATTACGCTGAGCCGGCGAATGCCGCTGCGACCGTTAACGATGTTGTCCCAGGCCGTAGCGATATCATTGCCAACCGGGCTCAAACAACCGAGTCCGGTGACGACGATGCGACGATCACCTTGCATACACTAACTCCAGATTCGAAACGTGTTTGTTCGGTTACTTGTCTGCGGTCGATTTGACATAATCGATGGCTTGCTGAACGCTGGTGATTTTTTCGGCTTCTTCATCGGGAATTTCGCATTCGAATTCTTCTTCGAGCGCCATCACCAACTCGACCGTGTCGAGCGAATCGGCACCGAGATCATCAACAAAAGAAGCGCTGGGCGTAACCTCCTCTTCCTTTACGCCGAGCTGTTCAACAACAATTTTCTTGACTCGTTCTTCAATACTGCTCATCAGTCAATTCCTCTATGGGTTGAAACAAGCGCAGACATTGTAGAAGACAAATGCCCGAGCTTCCAGTTTACCGGAGAACCGGTGTTCGATTCAAACAAATTATTTTTTCTTTAAAGTAATAAAATCAATATATTATATAACTTTTAGAGGTTTCATGT
>JAIVHD010000383.1 GCA_020201235.1 Lysobacteraceae bacterium | reverse complement strand
GTACCCGTCGGTCTATAAGGCCACGCAGATTTTCTCGGGGCCGATTACCTTTATGTTGGCCGGTTCCGGCCACATTGCCGGCGTCATCAACCCGCCGTCGGCCAACAAGTACGGCTACTGGACCAACGACGATTTGCCGGCCGATCCGGATCAGTGGATTGCAGGCGCCGATTATCACGAAGGCTCGTGGTGGCCGCACTGGAACCAGTGGATCAAGCAATACGCCGGTCGCCGCATCCCGGCGCGCCAGCCCGGCGACGGCGATTTGTCGGTGATCGAGCCGGCACCGGGCAGCTACGTCAAGAAAAGCTACGGCAAGGCCTGATCCGGCCGGTCGCCGCCAGCCGCGCGGACTGGCGGCGAATGCCGATGTCGGCAGCGCAGCCGTCTGCCGGGCTCAGGCGTCGGCAAACTGCTCGGCGTCGCCGATCCAGCGGCGGATCAGGGTATCGGCCTGGTCGCGATCGAGCGCCGTGGCCAGCGGCGCGACCCGGTCGATCAGCCCGGCATCGCGGCCGAGATCGGCGATGCGAAAGCGCAGCATGCCGGTTTGGCGCCGGCCCAGAAGCTCGCCCGGGCCCCGGAGTTCAAGATCGCGCTCGGCAATCCTGAAACCGTCGCTCGTCTCGCGCATGACCTTCAGCCGTTCTCGCGCAAGCTGTCCGACCGGTGACTTGTAGAGCAGAACGCAGGCGGCTTTTTCGCTGCCGCGGCCAACCCGGCCACGCAATTGGTGCAATTGCGAAAGTCCGAGACGCTCGGCGTTTTCGATCATCATCAGGCTGGCGTTGCTGACATCGACCCCGACCTCGATGACCGTGGTCGCGACCAGCAGCCGGATGTGGCCCTGCTTGAAGGCATCCATGACGGCGGTCTTGTCTGTCGATTTCATTCGCCCGTGAATCAGCCCGACCCGCAATCCGGGCAGTTGGCGTTCCAGTTCGGCCGCAGTGGTTTCGGCCGCCTCGGCTTCGAGCGCATCGGACTCCTCGATCAGTGGGCAGACCCAGTAGGCCTGGCGTCCCTCGCCCAGCGCGATTCGTATGCGCTCGATCACCTGGCCGCGGCGCTCGCCGTCGATCAACGCCGTGGTCACCGGCTTGCGTCCGGGCGGCAGTTCGTCGATCACGGATATCTCGAGACCCGCGTAGGCGGTCATTGCCAGGGTGCGCGGAATCGGCGTTGCGGTCATGACCAACTGGTGCGGAACCTGGCGGTCCCGGCTGCCCTTGGCCGCCAACGCCAGGCGTTGGTCGACGCCGAAGCGGTGCTGCTCATCAACGATGACCAGGCACAGATTGCGAAACTGCACGGCTTCCTGAAACAGCGCATGTGTACCGATCGCCAGTGCAGCACCGTCGGCCAGTTCGCCCAGCGTTTGCTCGCGCTTCTTGCCGGTGACCTTGCCGGCCAGCCAGACCGGTTCGATCCCCAGCGGTTTAAACCACGCGCTGAAGTTGACCCGGTGCTGTTCGGCCAAAATTTCGGTCGGCGCGACAATGGCGACCTGTGCCCCGGCACCCATTGCCTGAGCCGCGGCAGCCGCCGCCACCAGCGTTTTGCCGGAGCCGACATCGCCTTGCAGCAGGCGCCGCATCGGCCGGGTGCCGGACAAGTCGGCGCCGATTTCGGTCATCACGCGCTTTTGCGCAGCGGTCGGTTCGAACGGAAATGCCCGCAGCAGGCGACCAACCAGTCCGGCCTCGTCGCATAACGCTTGCGCGTGTTGCCGGGCGCGCGCTCGATTAAGCCGAGCCAGTGCCAGATGGTGGGCGATCAGTTCTTCCAGCGCCAGCCGTCGGACCGCCGGATGCAGCCCGTTGATCAGACCCTCCAGGTCGGCACCGGGGTCGGGTCGGTGGATCGGCTCGTGGCCGGCGCGCAGATTCTGGCATTGCGGATGGGCCATCTCGAAGCCCTCCGGCCCAAACCGGACCTCGCCGAAGCAGCGCAGTCGGTTGCCGATCGCGAACTGGCGCTGCTGGCTGGGATAAAAATTAAAAAATCGCAGCACCACTTGACCGGTGTCGTCTTCGATGACCACGAGCAGGCTGCGGCGACCACCCTGGCGGGTTTCCTGATGGCAAACGCGCCCCTCGACCAGCGCCGTGAGTGATGGTCGAAGCCGACTGATAGGGGTCAGGCGGGTGCGGTCCTCGTAGCGTAGCGGCAGATGAAATAGCAGATTGTGTTCATCATTGACCCCCAGCGTCCTGAATTTTGCAGCCAGCCCCGGGCCGATGCCAGGGAGATCTTCGATGCGCCTGGCGGGCGCGCTTTTACGGGAATCGGCCGGCATGGATTTAAACGTTGGGGGTCGGATGATGCACGTCGCTTCGCCGATCCTCCCTGTTGCTTCGCCCTTTAATGGATTTGTTCGCCTTGAGGTCTCAGTGTACCCCGCATTGTGCCCGTTTCACGGCCGGCAGGCAGTCCGCCGCCGGAATGCCGCGCAATGGTGAGGTCGTGCAAGCCGGGCCGATCCGGAAGCTGGATGCCAGTGGCGGCAATCAGTTACCATGACGGGCCCTCGATTCGAGACTACTGCATCATGATCCATAGCATGACTGCCTATGCCAGTCGCGGCGAGTCCTCCGCTTTCGGGCAGATCCTCTGGGAGCTCAAGAGCGTCAATCAGCGCTATCTCGATGTATCGCCGCGCCTGCCCGAGGAGTTTCGAGTTCTCGAACCGCAGTTGCGCGAGCGCTTCAAGAAAAAATTCAGTCGTGGCAAGATCGAGGTCAACCTGCGCTATCAGCCCGACCCGGCGGCCCAGGCGGCAACGCTTGAGCTCAATGCCGCGCTGGCCCAATCGCTTTTGCGCCAGCACGAAGTGCTGGCCAATATGGCGGGCTCGGCGGCCGAACCCGACCTGGTGCGCATGCTGGCCTGGCCGGGCCTGATCATCGAGCAGCGCCTGGATTTTGAATCCGAGCGCGCGCGTGCGTTAAAACTGCTCGATGCTTGCATCGAAGATCTGTCGGCGGCGCGTGCCCAGGAAGGCCGCGCAATCATCGATATGCTCAAACCCCGCTTAGCCGGCATTCTCGAACAGGTCGCGAAAGTGCGTCATCATTTGCCCGAGGTGCGGCGTGCGTTGCAGACGCGTTTTGAAGAAAGGCTCGAAAATCTCGGCCAGGATCTCGAGCCCGGGCGGATCGAGCAGGAAGTGGTTTTGCAGCTGACCAAGCTCGACGTCGACGAGGAACTGGACCGCATCGAGGCGCACGTGGCCGAAATTCGCCGGGTTGTTGCACTTGATGAGCCGGTTGGCCGGCGTCTGGATTTTCTGATGCAGGAACTCAATCGCGAAGCCAACACGCTGGGATCGAAGTCAGTGGCGATCGAAACCACCGGCGTGGCAGTGGAATTGAAGGTGCTGATTGAGCAGCTGCGGGAACAGGTACAGAATGTCGAATAACCCGGATCGCGACGGCGAGCTGTACGTCATCGCAGCGCCCAGCGGTGCCGGCAAGACCAGCCTGATCAACAGCGCGCTGGAGGAATTTCCATCGTTGGCGTTTTCGGTCTCCGACACCACGCGCGCCGCGCGCCGTGGCGAAGTCGACGGCGTGCATTATCACTTCATCGAGCCGGCGACCTTTACCGAGCGCGTCGCACAGGGCCGCTACCTGGAACACGCCGAGGTCTTTGGTCACGGCTACGGCACCGATCGTGCCCGGGTCCGGCAGCTTTGGGGCAAGGGCTGCGATGTGCTGCTCGAAATCGATGTCCAGGGTGCGGCCCAGGTACGCCAAAGCCACCCGCAGGCCTGCCTGATTTTCATTTTGCCACCGTCTCTGGAAGCGCTTCGGGCCCGCCTGGTTGCGCGCGGTACCGACCAGCCTGACGTGATTGCGCGTCGCCTCGGCGAGGCCCGCCATGAAATTTCGGCCTGCCTCGAATTTGACTGGATCCTGGTCAATGACCAGTTCAATCACGCGCGCCAGCAATTGATGTCGATCCTGCGCGCCTGGCCGCTGCGGCGCGAGCGGCAGAAAATCGTTCAGCGATCGCGGCTTGCCGACTTGCTGAGTTCCTGAGGTATAATATCCAGTTCGATCGCTGACCGGCTGTGCGTTCCGGCGATTCCTGAGCCGGCGCGCTGCAGGTGTCTATTGCACGCTCTGGCCCGTTGAGGTGGCTGTAAAAAATGGTCGGCGACGGCCCGCAATTGGGTTTTATGAAGCCATCAGTGCGCCCGTGATCCGGCCGTTGACCGGCTGTTTTTCTGGCCGATGTTCGGCTTTGTTTTCAAACACGTTTATTCCAGGAGTCATTCAATGGCCCGTGTCACCGTAGAAGATTGCATGGATATTGAGCCGAACCGGTTCAACCTTATTGTCATGGCGGCACAGCGCGCCCGCCAGATCGCCAACGGCTCCGAGCCGCTGCCGAGCTTCCGCCGCCGCCGCCGGACGAAGACTGATCGGGCACGATTGAGCCGAACCATCCATGATCCGACCTGCCGCGATGCATTCGGTCGAGCGCGAAGCGATGTTTCGCGATGTCGCACATTGCCGCCGTCCAGGCAAGTCGATGTCCGATGGATGCAATGGTCAATGGCTGGGTTTTCAGGTTTTTGAAAGCTTTCTGGACCGCCGGCTCCTGAAGGGTCCGGGGCGAACGCAAGACCGGCAGTGAACTACCCGAGTCCGGTTCGCGATTTAAAACGCCTGCTCGAAAGCTATCTGGAGCCGGATCAGGTCGCAATCGTGCTGCGCGCGTTTGAAGTGGGCGAGCGTGCCCATCGCGGCCAGACCCGCCGGTCCGGCGAGGAGTACATACTTCATCCGGTTGCGGTCGCGACCATCCTGGCTGAAATGCGGATGGATCATCAGACCATTACCGCCGCCATTTTGCACGATACGGTCGAGGATACCCCGTTGTCGCTGCTGGACCTTTCGCTCGAATTCGGCGAAGCGGTCGCCAAGCTGGTTGACGGCGTGACCAAGCTCGACAAGATGAAATTCCGCACCCGGCAGGAAGCCGACGCGGAGAGCTTTCGCAAGCTGCTGCTGGCGATGAGCCGCGATCTTCGCGTTATTTTTATCAAGCTGGCCGACCGTCTGCACAATATGCGAACCATTTCGGCGATGTCGCCCGGGGCGCGCCGTCGCATTTCGAATGAAACCCTGCAGATCTATGCCCCGATTGCTGACCGGCTTGGTATGAACGCGCTGAAGCTGGAGCTGGAGCAACTCGGTTTCGGCAATCTTCATCCCAACCGTTACCGCATCATCGCGCGCCGAGCGCGCACGATCGCCAGGCATCGTAAGGGCATCATCGCTTCGGTCAGCGATTCGCTGAAGAAGCGCTTCAACGAGGCCGAAATCAACTGTCGGGTCGAAGGGCGAGAAAAAAGCATTTACAGCATTTATTCCAAGATGCGCGACAAATCCTTGTCGTTCAACGAGGTTTATGATCTGTACGCATTCAGAATCATCACGCATTCCGAGTCGGATTGTTACCGGGCACTGGGCGTGGTACATCATTTGTTCAAGCCGCGTCCCGGCAGCTTCAAGGACTACATCGCGCTGCCCAAGCCGAACGGTTACCAGTCCTTGCACACGGTGCTGACCTCACCCTACAACGTCCCGATCGAAATTCAGATCCGGACCGTCGAAATGGACACGGTGGCCGAAAAGGGTGCCGCCGCGCACTGGCTGTATAAGGCAGCAACGCCCAGCACCACGACCGCGGTCAGAGCGCGTGAGTGGCTGATGAAACTGGTCGAGTCACAGTCGCGCACCAACAGCCCGCTCGACTTCATCGATACCGCCAAGGCGGAATTGTTTCCCGACGAGGTCTTCGTGTTTACCCCCAGGGGCAAGATCATCGATCTCAAGGAAAATTCGTCGGCACTCGACTTTGCCTATGCCATTCATACCGACGTCGGCAATCGTGCGCGTCGCGCCCGGATCGATTTCAAACAGGCACCGCTGAGCACACGGCTTAAAAATGGACAGACCGTCGAGATCGACACAGATGACTCTGTTGAGCCGCGCGCCGATTGGCTCGATCACGTCGTGACCGCCAAGGCAAGAGCAGCAATTCGATCGCATCTCAAGCACCTGGAGCAGGCCGATACGGTCGCCATCGGGCACCGTTTGCTCGACCAGGCGCTGGCGCGACGTGGTAGCTCACTGGACGGTGTTTCGACCCGCAGGCTCGATCGCTATCTTCGAAAAGCCGGCCTGGAGCGCATCGAAGAGCTGCTCATCCGGATCGCACGGGGTGATGTCCTGGCGATCAACGTAGTCCCGAAATTGTTGTCGATCACCAGACGCCGGGGCACCGAGCCGCCCGCTGAGGATGTCTTCACGGTCGGTAGCAACGAGGGCACGGCGATCCGCTACGGCAAATGCTGCCACCCGATCCCCGGCGATCGCATCATGGCTTACCTGGAGCCGGGCCGCGGCATCATCGTCCATCGCGAAAAGTGCCCGAACGTGCCGGCCTTGAGGCGTGAGCGCCCGGAACGTTGCATTGACGTCGGCTGGGAGCCTTTGCCACGCGGCACCTTCAGCACCGTGTTGAGAGTGGTTACGGTCAACGGACCCGGCGTGCTGGCCTCGATTTCGGCATCGCTTGGTCAGGCGCAAGCCAATATTGAGCGCGTAGAGCAGCGCGAAAGCACCAGCGATACCGCCGAACTCTATTTCCTGATCGGGCTGCGCAGCCGCAACCAACTCGCGCGCGTCATGACCCGGCTGCGCCGCAACCCCAGGGTTTTTCGCGTTAGCCGTGAGATGGGATGAGTCGCCCTGATAATCGCTCGCTTGACTTCCCGGCCGGGAAGCAGGCCGGGAAGCAGGCTGTTCATAACGCGATGCGGCTTGATATCGAAGCATTGATTGGGCCGGCTGCCGGGGCGCTGACGCAGCACGGCTGGTATGTCCAGGAAAACGCGGTTCCGAAAGCGCTGGTCGCTCTCCTTCGAGCCGATTTCGCCCGGCTGCTCAACCAGGATCGTCTCAAGCGTGCCGGCATCGGTCGCGAGCGCACGTTTCAGCTGGCCCGCCAGATTCGGCGGGATTGGATCTTCTGGCTGAGCCGTTCGCGCAATGCGCACCGGGTGTTGCTCGATCAGCTTGAATGCCTGCGGCCGCGGGTCGACCGCGCCAGCGTATCGGCCTGGTTCAGGCTCAACGGCAATGTTGGCGAAGTGCTTGACCCGCCGCGCTGATATGGATTTTTCCGGGTTTGCAGTTGCAGTCGGCCCGGTCGCAACGAGTCATTAATTGGCCGGCGCGGTTACACTATCCTCGGTACAGCGGGTCGTACTTTCCGGCGGCGCCAGGCGTGTCTTCCGCGCCGGCCTATCCGCTATTGATCAGTTTGAATCAGGAGCCATCTTCATGCACAACAATCCGATCCAGACCGCCAGCGCACCGTCGGCGATCGGGCCGTATTCTCAAGCGGTCCGGGCCGGCCAGACGGTTTATCTTTCCGGCCAGATACCGCTGGACCCGGATACCGGCGAGCTGGTCGACGGCGATTTCGAGGCGCGCGTGCAGCGGGTTTTCGGCAACCTTCGGGCCGTTTGCGAGGCCGCTGGAGGAAGCCTCGCCGACGTCGTCAAGCTCAACATCTACTTGACCGATCTGGCGCGCTTCGCCGAGGTCAATGCCATTATGGCCGAAGTCTTCGACGAGCCCTATCCGGCGCGCGCCGCGGTCCAGGTTTCGGCGCTTCCCACGAACGTCGATGTTGAAATGGATGGCGTTGCGGTGGTTGCCCAATCGTATTGAATAAGCTGGGCTAAGCGTGCTTGTCGGTATCTTCGCCCGCCTTATTCATCCCTTGCTGCTGCCGCACCGTCCGGCCGGACGACCCCTCGCAATGCAAGACTGGTGAATACGGCGGGATTACCGGTGGCCGTGTGGGTCGTCCATGGTAACCTTCCGTCCCACTCTTAAAATCCTGTAGGAAATCAACTTGAACCGACCCTCCGGAAGACAGCCCGACGAACTCAGGCCGCTCGAAATTCTGCGTCACTTCACGCGCCATGCCGAAGGCTCGGTGCTGATCAGTTTTGGCGAAACGCGGGTTTTATGCAACGCCAGCGTCGAGGACCGCGTGCCGCCCTGGCTGCGCGGCAAGAATTCGGGCTGGGTGACGGCCGAATACGGGATGTTGCCGCGCGCGACGCACTCGCGCAACATGCGCGAGGCGACCAAGGGCCGGCAGGCCGGCCGAACGCTGGAGATTCAGCGCCTGATCGGGCGCAGCCTGCCATCACCGGTGCCTATGTGGCGCTGGTCGATGCCATTGGCACGCTGAAAAAGCGCGGCAAGATCAAGAAAAACCCGATCCATGGCCAGGTCGCCGCCGTTTCGGTTGGGATGCTGGGAACCGAGTCGGTGCTCGATCTCGATTACGCCGAAGATTCCAATGCCGATACCGACCTCAACGTGGTGATGAACGACGGCGGTGGTCTGATCGAAGTCCAGGGTACGGCTGAAGGCCATGCCTTTCATCGCAGCGAACTTGATCGGATGCTTGATCTGGCCTGGATCGGCGTTGAGACGCTGATGCAGGCGCAGACCGAAGCGCTTGCGAAAGCCTGATCGCGATGGGCAAGAAAACGCTGGTCATCGCAAGCGGAAATCGCGGCAAGCTTGACGAGTTCAGGCAGATGCTGGCACCGAAAGGTTTTGATGTACGTGCGCAATCGGACTACGGTGTCGAGCCGCCGCCGGAAACTGGCAGAACCTTTGTTGAAAATGCCCTGATTAAAGCGCGGAACGCAGCGCAAGCCTCGGGTTCAGCGGCGCTTGCCGACGACTCGGGACTGGTCGTGCACGCGCTCGACGGCCGGCCAGGGATTCACTCGGCCCGCTTTGCCGGCGAACACGCCGATGACGACAGCAATATCGACAAGCTGCTTTGTGAACTGGAAGACATGCCTGAAGAGCGTCGCGGAGCCTGTTTTTATTGTTGCCTGGTGCTCCTCCGACACCTCGAAGATCCCGCGCCGCTGATCGCGATCGGTCGATGGCACGGCTACATTCTCGAGGCACGTCGCGGCCAGGGCGGCTTTGGTTATGATTCGGTGTTCGTCGATCCTGATATGGGCGTAAGCGCAGCCGAACTTGCAGCAGTGGAAAAGAACAGACTCAGCCATCGTGGCAAGGCGCTCCAAGCGCTGTATCAGCAGTTGGATGATCAGGAAGTCTAAAAAATCGAAGGCGTGCCGGATCGCGCCACTGAGCCCCTCCTTGGTCCCGTCATCCGGAATCTTGTAAGCCGGGCTCAACCGGAACACTCAGCCGAAAACCTAAAACCCGAAAGCGGCGTATCATTCGTCTATTCGCCCCGCCGAAAGCCCGCATGCGCCTGTCTTTACCCCCACTTTCCCTGTATGTCCATCTGCCTTGGTGTGTGGCCAAGTGCCCGTACTGCGATTTCAACTCGCACGCGCTTTCCGGCGAAGTTCCCGAGCAGGCCTATGTCGAGGCCTTGCTGCACGATCTGGAACTGGACCTGCCGCGCATCTGGGGCCGGACGGTTGGTTCGATTTTTTTTGGCGGCGGCACGCCCAGCCTGTTTTCGGCATCAGCCATCGGTGCCATCCTGGATGGTGTCTCGGCGCGAGTGCGACTGGCACCCGGCGCGGAAATTACGCTGGAGGCCAACCCCGGCACGGTCGAGCACGACCGCTTCGAGGCCTATCGCTCAGCCGGCGTCAACCGGATCAGTCTTGGTATTCAGACCTTCGACGATCGGCAACTGCAAACGCTGGGTCGTATCCACGATGGTGAACAGGCCAGAGGGGCGATCCGGGCGATCGTCGATGCCGGTTTTGATCACTTTAATCTCGACCTAATGTGGGGCTTGCCGGGGCAAAGCCTCGAGCGGGCCTGCGCCGACATCGATCAGGCGCTGGCATTCGGTCCGCCACACCTGTCGCACTATCAACTCACGATCGAGCCCAACACGGTGTTTGCCGCGCGCCCGCCGACCTTGCCCGACGAGGATGTCGTCTGGGCCATGCAGGACGCCTGCGCTGAGCGTTTGTCGGCGGCCGGTCTTGAAAACTATGAAATCTCGGCTTGGGCCAAACCGGGTCGCGCCAGCGTTCATAACCTGAACTACTGGCGCTTCGGCGACTACGTTGGCATTGGCGCCGGCGCTTCGGGCAAGATCACGCTGCCGGCCGAGCAGGCCATCGTGCGCACGCGGCGTAAAAAAATCCCGCATTCCTGGCTCACCGCCGTGGCCACCCGGGACTTCATCGCCGAGC
>JAIVHD010000382.1 GCA_020201235.1 Lysobacteraceae bacterium | reverse complement strand
TGATGAGGGCAGCGAATACAGGATTGCGCCGGCCTGGAGCTCGACGCGCAGGCGGTCGTTGCGGCCGCTCGACACCGAAGCCTCGGTGCCTTTCGGAAACCCGATCGAGCCGCCGCGGTTGAGGTTCAATAGTGCTTCGCCGGCGGTGATCCGAATGGTATCCCCTTCGAACCAGGTATAGGAAGGCTGGCCGAAGCGCACAAACTGATCGGCCTGGCTTGAGCGTATAGAAAAACCTGCGTTCGCTTCCAGCAGGCCCAGCGGGGAAGGCGTCGTGGCGATTGCCGTCGACAATCCGATCATCAGAATCAGCAGGGTCAACAACTTCATTGTCGCCGCCGTTCTCCGGGCAGGCCCGCGAACGGTCGATGGCCTCATCGGTGCGTGATCAATGCCGCAGCCAGCGAGCATCTGTTGCGACGGGTGCTCCGACCGCGCTTGCCTTAAGGCTGGTGAAACTGTCAAATTTGGCATGGTTTCGATCCCAACGGGCGCATTTGTGCCGGCAGCGGCTGTTTTGTGTGGGTAGGGCATTGTTGTGTCATCCCGAATTGTCTGGGCTCGATCCGGCTTGAGCCTGAGCGATCGTGACCGGGCTCAAGCAGATCGGAAATTGCAGCATTGAGTGGTTTCGGGCGTGTTTGCCGGAAAGCGATCCTGGCCAAGCGCCGTGCCTGGTCGCAGGCTGACCGTGTCCAACGTTCCAGTACCGAACCATGAGCGCGGTCGCGATTTCACGAGGCATTCGGGTTGCCTTGGGTCTGCCGACAATTTAAATGCGTATCCTGTCGCCTGGACTTGATTGATAAGTCAATCAATACGCTACGAAAAATCATGATCTAGTCTACCTTATCGATGCTTCATCCGCCAGACCCGGGGGCCAAAGACTGGCCGCATGGACAGCACTGCTTTAATCAACAACTCAGGCACCCATGACAGGCCTCGACCGGAGGGCCTTGCGACCCATCGGTCATGCATTATCGGCAGCGACAGGTCTGCCCGACCGCGACTCTCCAGCCCGCAAGGCCTGCATTTTTAAAACAAGTAAAGTTCGCTTTAAAAACCCCTTTTAAACGCTTCGCATTCGGTTTGACCGCAAGTTCTGAGATGGAGCCGGATATTTCGGCCTCGTCATCATCGCCTTATCCCGGTTATGCAAGGCTAGCGCGAACTTTATCACAGTTTCAAAACGAATCAAGTCCCGGGCGGGCTCTGGACCCCTCGCGATGCACGGCAAGGCTGGCCGAATGGCCGATGTCGGGCGAATCATGCGGCGTTAGGAATGCAACCAGTGCAATCAGAGGGATCGGTTCATTCAGCGTGTATCCCGGCTCGGGTGGCAACGCCTTGTGTTCAAGCGATGAACACTGTAGGCTTGGCCATGCTGGAAAATCATTCGATCACCATAAAGGGGCTGGCTTATGAGTTCGAAGTGGCGTGTCGTTTATTGCCGGGCCCGGCAAGAGGGGCGTGCGCGACTGCATTTGCTCAATCAGAACTACGAGGTTTTTCTGCCGTTGTTGCGCAGCCGCCGGAGAGTGCGCGGGCACGATCGAATCTGCATCGAGCCGATGTTTCCGCGTTATCTGTTTCTAGCTTTGGACGACCATAAGCACAATTGGGCACCGATTCGATCAACACGCGGAGTCGTTGGCCTGGTCCGGCTCGGCGACCAGGTTCCGAGTGTGCCGCCGCAACTGATTGAAGCACTCAAGGCCCGGCATGATGAGCACGAAGTCATCGACCTGGCGCGCGACCAGCATTTCGCGGTTCACGACCCGGTCGAAATTGCCGCAGGACCGCTGGCCGGTTACCGCGGGCTTTTCGACGGCGCCAGTGGCAGTCGCCGGGTGCGCGTGCTGCTGGAAATTCTCAACTGCCAGCGTCGGATTGAAGTGCCGATCGAAGACATCCGAAGGGCTTGACGGGCGGCCACCGCTTGGAGTTACGTGGTGCTTGCGCGGCGTGCTGGAAATCAGCTACACTTTGCATCTGTTCATGCCTTGAACGATAAAAAATCTAATAAAAACAGGCCTATGGGGCCGATTCCCATGGGCGGTAGCGTGTCCACTCGGGCCGCGCGCGGCAGTTACGAGTCCAACCGGAAGTATTGCATTCATTCGCGAGCCCTTCTTGCTCTCCGACGACCTCAAATACCAACTGCTTCAGCAACTCGAGAAAGAGCCCGAGACATCGCAGCGCGCGCTCGCGAAAAGTCTGGGCATTAGTCTCGGAAAAACCAACTATTGTCTTCGAGCCGTTGTGGAAAAAGGCTGGGTCAAGGCCCGAAACTTCAAAAACAGTCAGCGAAAGGCGGCCTACATCTACATGCTGACACCCAAGGGCGTGGCCGCAAAAAGCCGGATCACACGGCGATTCCTGGACCGTAAATTGCGGGAGTACGAGCAGTTGGAGCGAGAAATCGCCCAACTCCGCCGCGAAGTCCAAACCCGCTAAACCCGGTTTGACCGGGTCCTAAGCAAGCCGGTTTTTAAATGATAAAAACAAACGAAATCAAAATCGCCATCATCGGCCTGGGCTATGTTGGCTTGCCGCTGGCCCTTGAATTTTCGAAAAAATTCGAAACCATCGGCTTCGATATCAACCAGACCCGAATCGCCGAACTCAAATCCGGCCACGACCGCACGCGCGAGTCCGATGCGAGCGAACTCGGCGGTGAGATCAACCTGGTATTCACCAGTGACCCGGCCGAAATCGCGGATGCCAACAC
>JAIVHD010000381.1 GCA_020201235.1 Lysobacteraceae bacterium | reverse complement strand
GGCCTGGGTATTCCGGCAGAGTCGTTAATCAAACCGCCTCAAGCTCATGCCTAATCAATATCGCAGCGGAGATAAGTTTCATGATATCTCCGCTATCGATTCGAGAGGTGAGTGTCAGGCGTGACACGGAAGCGATGCTCGGCAAGGCCTCACCACGAAAACCCAGGCTCGCCACCTGTTCGAGATCCTCCAGGCTGGTGATCTTGCTGGTCGCGTGACGCGACAGCGCTAGGGCGAGCTCATCGCGCGGAATACCCAGTCCATCATCACGAACGCGGATCAGTGTCTTGCCGCCCTGCTCGATATCCAGTTCGAGCCGCATTGCACCCGCGTCCAGGCTGTTTTCAAGCACCTCTTTAACGACCGAAGCCGGGCGTTCAACCACCTCGCCAGCGGCGATTTGGTTGATCAGTTGCGGGGGTAATAAGCGAATGGCTATGTCGGCAAGAATACCAGACTCGGGCGTGGCCGCACGATTCTGATGCCCGACATTAACCATAAAGGACACGAAGGGGAAATTCTATTCTAGGGACCTCTGATGAATGCGCGCTCGGGCATTCCCTAACGGAAGTTCTGATTAATTCGTATACATCGAGTATTCATCCGCCACTCTGCGCCCTGCGCCACGCTGCCGGCGGCAGCCCCACCAGTCGCTTGAACGCCCGCGAGAACGCGGCTTCCGAATCGTAGCCGACATCGAGTGCGATGGTGGCGACGGTGCGGTTGGATTCGCGCAGCAGCTTCGCACCGACTTGGATGCGCCAGTTCGCCAGATATTGCATCGGCGGATGGCCAATAAATTTCACAAAGCGTTCGTGCAATGCGGAGCGCGACAGGCCGATCTCACGGGCGAGATCGTCGACGCTCCAATCCCGGTCCGGTTGTTGGTGAAGGTATTCCAACGCCTTGCCCACGTAGCGGTCGCGCAGCCCGGCGAGCCAGCCGATGGCATCCTCCGGCAAGGTATCGAGATAGCGGCGTGCGGCGTCCACGAACATCATCTCTGCAAGGCGTTCGAGCACGGCATCGCTGCCGGGGCGTTTGCTGTTGGTTTCGACCACGGCCTGGTCGATCACGCGACTCACCCAATCGCCGGCAAGCGCAGCCGGCAGGTGCAGGATGCGCGGTAGCGCCGAGATCAGCGGATTGAACGGTTTCAGATCGCAGCATCATATGATACTCCATGACGTGCTCGCAGCCCGGCATCACGGCGCCGGCAATCTCCGTTGCCGGCGGGGCCTCGGCAGACCATTGGTCATGGCAGCTCACGTAATAGAACACAGCGCCGCGCACGCGCACGCTGCGCAACAAATCGGAAAGCGGATCTTGGCTCATGGGCGGTGGCCGTTTGGCGGTTGATGAGTCATGAAATCCGGATACACGATCAAATCGCTATTGAATCCCGGACGCACAATCAAGTCTAGCCGACGTACGGTGAAGCGTCAAACCCAGCGCTCATGAACAATAGTCTCCACGACGGACATTGACGCTGCGCAGGTCGATGAATCCGCATGAAAGGTAGTGCGTGCCCACTGCGGGCTGGGCAAGGCGAGCGTCCTCGCCAGGCCCGCTCCAACATCTCAACGTGAACAGGAGGCAAGTGTCATGTAAACAGCGCAAGCCAATGTAGTAGTGAATGTGAAGCAAGTGTTGGGTCGGCAGATCGGCGACGAGCTTGCCAGCGACCTGGGAGGAATTCCCGGTGTGAACCTTACAGAGGTGAGCCTGCGCTCGTCGCGATTGGTGTTGATCGACTACGCCCCGGATCGATTCCCAGCCCATTCTCGATACAGTGCAACGCCACGGATTCGATGCGCGGCTCATCGGCATGTGAATCCTGCCGTCGGCACACACAACACCACGACAAGATACTGAACCCAACCCTCAAAGGAGATATCCAAATGAATGCGGAAATGAATTTGCGGACACAAGCGGCCACGGCCGTAAGCCCGATCGATTTCGCGGCCATCAAACAACGCCAGCAGGCCACCTGGGCCAGCGGCGATTTCGCCATCATCGGTACGACATTGCAGATTGTCGGTGAGCTGCTGGCGGAATCAGCCGATGTGCGCGCCGGTGAACGCGTCTTGGACGTGGCCGCCGGCAACGGCAACGCCACGCTTGCGGCGGCGCGGCGCTTCGCGCAGGTTACTTCGACTGACTATGTGCCGCACCTGCTGGAAAAGGGCGCGTTGCGCGCGCACGCCGAAGGACTCGCTGTTCAGTTCGAGGTGGCGGATGCCGAGGCCCTGCCGTACGCGGATGGTACTTTCGACGTGCTGCTGTCCACCTTTGGATCGATGTTCACGCCCGATCACTTACGGTCGGCACGCGAGCAGTTGCGCGTGGTACGCGGTGGCGGGCGCATCGGCCTAGCAAACTGGACGCCAGTGGGTTTTCTCGGTGATCTGTTCCGTGTGATCGCCGCCTACATTCCGCCGCCGGCCGGCATGCCATCGCCCATGCTGTGGGGCACCGAGTCGCACATTGTCGAACTGTTCGGGCCGCAGGCGGCCGACATCCGCTGCGTGCGCCGGAATTTCAATTTCCGCTATCGTTCGCCCGCACACTGGATCGAAGTTTTCCGCACCTACTACGGGCCAACGCACAAGGTCTATGCTGCATTGGATAGCCAGCGGCAGGCGGCCTTGACCGCGAATATCACCGCGCTGCTCGAACGCCTGAATATCGGCGGTCCGCAGTCGCTGGTCGTGCCCGGCGAGTGCCTGGAGGTTGTCATTACCAAGCAATAGCGCCGGGAGGCACGGGATATCATAGACATGAAGACCGTAACAGTGATTGCGACAATGGCTGCAATGCTGGCCGTCTTGACCTGGACGACGAATGCGCGCGGCGGGGCCATCTTCTCGCCGCGCGGTTTCTGTCAGGACGGCGGCGGTGCAGTGCTGGAGACTGGCAACCCGGATGTCTATATCTGTTGCTACACCGCTAGGCAGCAATGCCTGGCGGTGAACGTGCGCAGCCAATTGAGCGTTCGGGTGGACTTCCCCGACGCAACCAGTGATGCGGGATCGCGGCAGATCGTTGATAGCAGAACGTCGTCGGAGCACGGCAATTTTCCTGACCGACCAGCGTGCGAATGATGTCGGCGATCCAGGCCGGTGCGTAACGAATATCCTTCATCAGTTGCTTGCGCGCATCGTCATCGAGTCGACGATCGAGCCGCTTGATAATCTGCTGGTCGACGTTTTTCCGACCCAGGTGGCGCAGGGCCTGAATCACCAAGCCACTGCTCTTTCCCGCAGTGGCCATATTGCGGGGGGTGGTGTGCTTGAGGATGATCTGGCGCTTACCAATCTGGACGGTCCGCGTGCGGCCGTCCGTTAAATAAACGACCTTCATGGGTACCTGCGTGGAAAGCCCGAGGAGATTAGCCGCATAGGCCCCGGAGGGTTGCAAACGGGTGGCATCACGACCTGCTAGGTCCTTGGCGATGTCATCCATCGATGGCTGCAACGCGCCAAGCTGAGGGTCGGTTTTCGGGTAGTCGTACAGCCCCCGGGCTAATTGGCGAATGAGGCCGCTGTCCCGATGCCGCATCAGTGCCAGATCGACCGCCTGACGGGTACCGAGATCAGCGAAACTGTCGGGCGTAAAGACCCAGCCCCGCTTGCGGGAATGAATCCGGCGGAGGATCTTGCTGTCGGTACTGTCTGCGTGCTTACCCATAATCTTGAAAGAAAATAATATGCGAATTTCTTTCAAAATAAAAGCAGGATCCAAGGCCGAACCAGGTCAGATCGTTTAAGCTTGCGTACGGGCGTGAACGATTCGAAAGCAACTCGGCAGTCGAACACGTCGTAGTCGCATAAAGTGACTCGTTGATAATATCGCTTGCATCATCAATTAGGGTGATTGTTTTTTATGATCAACAATAGGTTATAAC
>JAIVHD010000380.1 GCA_020201235.1 Lysobacteraceae bacterium | reverse complement strand
GCGCACGCCGCCAAGATCGTTCTGCGGTGTCCAGACTTTGTAGGTGAAGCCGTTGCTTGAGTTGACCACCATGGTGGTTTCGAAGTCGGCTTCAGGGTGACAGAAGAGCTGGGCCGAGAGCGGCGCGCCCTGGGCATCGGCCAGCACAACGTCGCGGTAGTCCTGCAGCAGCGCGCCGGCCTGCGCGCCGCTGTGTGGCGCGAAGCGGTTGGGGCTGTCGCTGCCGCAGCCGAGGTCTTGCTCGACCAGCAGGTCGTCGAGCTTGTCGTTGTCGAGATCCAGCCCGGAGCCACGCGCGACCAAGGTTGAGGGTTCTTCCGTGATGGTCACGTTCTGACACACTTCGGGCGAATCGCCGCCGGCATTGCTGGCAATCAGGCAGACGTTGAACGTGCCCGCGCCGGCATAGACGTGGGTTGGATTCTGGCTGGTGCTGGTGTTGCCATCGCCGAAGTCCCACGCCCATGAGGCCGCAGATCCGGTCGAAGTGTCGGCGAACCCGGCGACGATATCGAAGCTTTCGGAAGTAAAGCTCGCGGTCGGTGGCGGCGGTGCGCCGGAGCCGACAAGCTCCCATTCCACAGTGATGCCCGAGGAAGTGTTGGGGCCCTGGTCGCGCAGTTTGTAGAATTGGCCGCTGGGCGTTTTGTAGATGAAGATGTCGTCAAACACGCCGGGAAATGACTGCGGGACTTGGCTGCCCATCGGGTCGGAGTAATTCAGTCCCTGCACAATGGAAAGTGTTACGTCGCCCCATCCGGTGCCCGGAGACTGGTCAGCCAGAGTCGCAAACAGCGTGCCGTTCTGTTGCCGGATGGAGGTGATGCTGCCGGAGTCCAGCGCCAACAGGTCGTCGGTAGAATCTGCGTTGAAGTCAATCGCATCACCCGGTGCGAGTAACACAATGATGGCCGCGGCCGGCCCGCAGGCCAGTACCAGCAGTGCCGCGATCAGCAGGCGTTTCAAGTTTCCAGCGTTCATGGTGTCGTCCCCCATGGGATGGTTTTGCAGTTGAGAAATGCCGGAACGGTTGGGCCGGTCCGGCGTGTTGCTCGGCGTTGCGATCAACGCTCCGCTGTTGGGTGCGCTCGGCCAGCGTGCCGGCGTCTTGCACCTGTTCCACCGTTATCAGGCGTGCAGCCAGGTTCTCGATTCGGCCGACCAGTTCGGCCTGCGCGTCGGCGGCCTCACCCAGGCGCTCGATTTCGGTGCGCAATTCGCGGATTTCGGCATTCTTGCGGTCCAGTTCCTGCTTCAGCCCCTTGATCGCGGCCAGCGCAACACCACTGGTATCGATGGTGGCGATCTGGCGTTCGCTGCTGCCGAGTCCGAATTGCTGGTAAAAGTCCTGCGCCATTGGACCGAGGTGCAGGACCTGATCGTCTTCTTTGTAGGCCCAGGTACTGATCGGCAGCTCGACCACTCGCGCCAGCACTTCGGCCGGGTCCACCGGTGTGATGTTGGTCTTGCGGTCGAGGTCGGAGTTTTCAGTCAATGTACCTGCAATGGCCAGGTTGCCAGTGCCGCGCGAGAGAATGAATTCAGTGGTTTGCGAATCCTCTTCGGTGATGAAGAAGCCAAACCGGGTTGAACTGAGTTGCCAATCGTGCAGATCGCCTGAGCTGTCATCGAACTGGATGGTGCTGCCGCCGTTGTTGGTTAACAACAGCAGCTCGCGGGTTAGGTTGATGCTGCTGGCTTGCTCAATCCTGACCGGCGGCGCGCCGCCATCACCGCGCACCTGCAGCGGGTGATCGGCGGTGGTCACGCCAATGCCGACATTGGCCGAAAATGTAGTCATGTTGTTGAGCCGCGTGCCTGCGGGCTCAAGCACCAGAGCATCGGTGGGCGAGTTAGGTCGAATCTTGAACGGCAGCCGGCTGCCGTTGGTCACGTCGCGAACGAAGAAATTGGTCTCGTTACCGGCCATGTCCCAGGTTTGCGGTGTGAAGCCGGAGCTGCCGTTCTGCTCCAGACGGACCGTGGGTGAGTCGCCGTCGACGATGTGCTGTTCGACCACCGGCGTGCTGGTGCCGAGACCGACGTTGCCGGCGTCGTCGACATACAGTGCATTGCTCGGTGCGACCGCTTCGATTGTGAACGGGACCCGGGCGTTTGTAAGGTCCTCGATGGAAAATTTATTGGCGCCGCCGTTGGTGGAATCATTGGCGGTGAGCTGCCAGTCGACATTCGGGAAGCCGGCGCTGTTGGAGGTGTCGTCGAAACGGATTCGCAGGTTGTTTTCCTTGAGCCGGATGGTGTCGAAGCCGAAGTTCTCGCCGTTGACGCAATCCTGGCCCACGCAAAGGCTGCCGATTACGATCTGGTCGTCGATGACAACCTGATCGCGGGTTGAGTCGCCTTGATCCAGGTCGGTAGCGATGCTGTCGGTGACCACTCCTGTGTTTTTGCCTTCGATCGTTGCCGACGCGGTTTCGGACGTGGCCGGGTCGACCAGCCGGCCGTTTTGTATCGAGAAAGCACCCGAGCCGCCGTTTATAACAATCTCGCTGGCGCGCGTCGACGAACTGCGGCTGGAGACCATGCCCGGGGTTCCCATCAAGCGCAGTTCGTAGCGGTACGAACCGTCGGCCAGGCCGCGTGCGTTAAACTCGATGGGTGTGCTGGCGGCAAAGCGGGTCCGCGACAGGTAGTCGTCGGGACCTTTCAGAATGAGGTCGATTTCGCTGTTCATCGCCTGCCGGTCGAGCGGCTCGAAAACCAGGGCGTCCGGAAGCACATGGGTTTGGTAGCCGATTGTTTCAGACGCATCGGCAACAGCCACGTTCAGGCTCATCAGCATGGCCGCAGCCAGCGCGGTTTTCTTCAGTGTTCGGTCGATTCTCATTGCTTGCTCCTCGCTTGGTGGTCGCGGCCATGCGTGGCCGTTACAGGTTTGGTGCTGGTGAAGTTCTGGTGGCACTGCCCGTCCCTTGCCATTGATCCGGGTGGTCGGCATGCTGTGACGTCGGCCACGCCTTGGGGTGCCGACGCCAGGTTTTGGACGTCAGCGTCCGCGGCAATGTGTCGGTGAACGCGGCCACGACAGTTACGACCGGCCAATCCGGGAATCATGGTTTTGTCCGACGTCTGGTTTGGAGTCGGGCAGCAACCGGCACGGCGGCAAGATGCCTGCCCGCGACCAGCAGCAACAGCAGAGCCAGAATCAGCAGCGATACCGAACCGATGGACGGTACCGGCAGCACCGCCCGGGCCGGGCCGCCCGGGTCGTTGATGATGCCGTTGTCGCCGCTTGCATCGCCGAGGGCGTTATCGGCCAGGGTCAGGGTCCAGACATTGCCGGCGCGGCTCGCGCCGCCGAAGTCGTACCACTGCTCGGTGGCAGGATCGCCCGGCGTGGTTGGGCCGAATTTGAAGTAGTGGTCGCTGAAGCCGGTCAAGGCGTCATGGAAGATCACGTCGACCAGTGCAGTCTCGCACGCCAGCGCAAACCCGACCAGGCCGAACGGGAAGGTCAGATCGGCCGGCGGCGGGCTGAGCTGGTTGGCTGGAGACAGCGCCTCCACTTGGGTGAGGGTGTCGCAGCCGCTGCGCTGCAGACCGCGCCGGCGGCCACGCTGCCGCCGGCGTAGTCGATCTGCGTGGCACCGTCCGGCGCGGTTAATGTGCCGCCAGTGCAGGTGGTCGAAGCATTCGCCGGCGCGGCGATGCGCAGCCCGACCGGCAGCGGGTCGTCGAAGGTCAGGCTATCGGCCGAGACGAGTTCGGCGCTGTTGTCAATGGTGAAGGTCAGTTGACTGACGCCGCCGGCCGCCACCGGATTCGGCGCGAAGACCTTGGTGAAGCCGGGCGCGGCGCGCGCGGTCAGCGTGGCGCTGGCCGCCGGACTGCTGCCGAGGCTGAAGCTCAACGCCGAGGTGGTGTTGACCAGCGCGCCTGCGGTCGTGGTAGCCACGTTGATGCGAATCTGACAGGTCGCGCCGGCGGCGACCGTACCGCCACTGAGCTGCACATTGACACCGCCGTCCGGCGCGGTCAGCGTGCCGCCGCAGCCGTTGGTCGCGTTCGAAGGGCTGACAATCAGCATGCCGACCGGCAGCGGGTCGTTGAAGGCCAGCCCGGTGGCGTCCAGCAGCGCTGCGCTGTTGTCGATGGTCAACGTCAGCTCGCTGAGGTCGCCCATCGGTAGGCTGTCCGGGCTGAAGTTCTTGGTGAACCCAGGTGCCGGCGCTGGCAGTACGGTCAGGTCGGCGGTCGCCGGAGCGCTAAGCCCGGAACTTGAACTCACAGAGCCGGTGGTGTTGGTCAGAACACCTTCGGCCAGCGCGCGCACCTCCACCGACAGCGCGCAGCTCGCGTTGGCGGCGACGTTGCCGCCGCTGAATTCGATGGTGCCAGAACCCGGCACGGCGAGGATGGCGCCGTCACAGGTGGAGCCGGGGTTGGCCGGATCGGCGACCACCAGACCGGCCGGCAGCGGGTCGCTGAAGACCAAGTCGGTGGCGGCCAGTGCGCTGGCGCTGTTGTCGATGGTAAAAGCCAGCGTGGTGATGGCACCGGCCGGGATCGGGCTGGCGGTAAAGGCCTTGGCGAACAGCGGCGGTGGTTCGATCGTCAGCGTCGCTGAGGCCGGCGGTGCGACGACCAGACCGCCGCTGGTCAGTTCAGAAGTGGTGCTGATGAAAGCGCCCGGCGCGGTGCCGGCCGGAAC
>JAIVHD010000160.1 GCA_020201235.1 Lysobacteraceae bacterium | reverse complement strand
CGATTGCAAAAAATCATGGCGCGCGCCGGGCTCGGTGCGCGCCGCAAGCTCGAATTGAAAATCGCCGATGGACTGGTTTGGGTCAACGGGCGCAAGGCGGTGCTCGGCAGCGGCGTCTGCGCCGGCGATCGAATCGACTTCGAGGGCTCGCGCTACCAGGTCGCAGCCGAGCGGCGTGCGCACCAAACACTGATTTACTATAAGCCGGAAGGCCAGGTCACGACCCGGGATGATCCGGAAAGCCGCCCGACCGTATTTGATCACCTGCCGCGTGTCGACAATGGCCGCTGGATTCCGGTTGGCCGACTTGACCTGAACACCACCGGCCTGTTGTTGCTGACCACCGATGGTGAACTGGCTAATCGCATGATGCACCCTTCCGGGCGCGTCGATCGTGAGTACCTGTGTCGCATTCGCGGCAAGGTTGCCGACAGCCAGCTCGAAAAACTACTGGCTGGGGTCGAGATCGGTGACGGCAAAGCGCATTTCAGCGATCTGGTGATCGGCGAACAGACCGTCGGCCACACCTGGTACACCGTCACCATCATGGAAGGCCGCAATCGCGAAGTGCGCAGGCTGTGGGAAGCCGTCGGCGCGCAGGTCGCGCGTCTCAAGCGCGTTCGGTTTGGGCCTGTGTTCCTGCCCTCGCGGCTTCGCCCCGGGCATTTCGACCGGCTGGTGCCGCGCGATCACAAGACGCTGCGAACCGATGTCGGGCTGAAAGGCGCGCCGGTCGAGTTGACGCTCCAGAAGCTCGACCGCGCGGGCTAGTGGGCCATACGGTTCTCTGCGCCGTGCGATGCCCGCAACCACCTCGCGATCAAAGGCCCCGCGCGCCGGCGGCACCCAGTCCGAAGATCGCCCCGAGAACGATGTTGAAGATGAACATCGCGACGATCGTCAAAACGAAATGCAGCACGCGCTTGTTATCCGGTACGGCGACCGCCAGCGGAATGATCTGGTACAAAAAAACCAGGCTTATGATCGACCCCAGCAAATAGAGCAGAGGCCCGAGAAACGGGATGCCGCTGACGGCCAGGCCGACCCAGCCCGGGATGGTGGCCAACGAAACCCCGGCAAAAGACCGATCAAAATCCGCTTTGCCGTCAAACATGCCGGCAAAGGTGCTGACGAGAATGCTGAGAACGCCGATGCTGACGGTAGCCGCAATCAAACCGATGATCAGGCCCAGGATCGCGCCGCGCCCATAGCCGTAGAAAAAGAAGCCGCCCAGCACAACCGACAACAACCAGCCAATCAGCACTGCGGCCACGATCATCGGCACGGTCAGAACGGCAGCAGTTCGCTGCCAGGCTGGGTTTTCGCCAAGAAAAGATTGCCAGGTTTGGCGCGGATCGGTCAATCCGCCGATAACAAGCGACAGGGTTTTGGAAAGATCAAACATGGGGTGCTCCCGATTAATATTGATTTCACCAACAATTATGGCCCAATTCGGTTATTGCGCCGCACTAGATCAACAATAGATCAGCCTTAACCCCAACGTCGCATCAATTTTCGGAGCTGGAAGCCCGGAGAGTTGTGTTTCCGGGGGCTGCACGGAGCGTTGCCAGCCGGAGCGTAGCTTCACTCTACGTGAGGATTGGCAACGCGAGTACATTCCTCGCGACGTGATGTACGACGGCTGCTATACCGGGCAGCATAGCGATTCCGGCCCGAAAATGTATGCGACGTTGGGGTTAAGTCCGACAGGCTGCCAGGCTTCGGCCACGCCGTCGGCTTCGCCACAGACCCGGGTAACCGAAGGCCAAATCAGCCCGGGTAGCGACGCCCTTTCCAGCCGGCACCCGTGCCGCTGTAATGCAACCAGGCCGAAACCCAGGTCGACCACAGAAACAACATTGCAGCAAACGGCAGCGTCAGCGCCCAGCCAGTTGGCAGCCCACTGAAGCGAACCTGCGGTGCATAAGCGGTCGCCATCGCGAGCCAGGCTGCAAGGCCCGCGCAGAACAGCCAGGTGTGGCCGGCGATAACCCCGACTGCGACCGCCGCCGGCGGCACCAGGAAGGCAAGCAGCATCAGGCCGGTGACCAGAGCGAGCCACAACGGTGAGTAGCAAAGCTGGGGGTAGGCGGTGCGGCTGACGCCCTCCAGCAGCGACCTCAGGTCGGGATGGCGGCGAAGGCTACGAACGCCGTGGCTCAGGCCAAGCCAGAGGCGGCCGCCGGCGGCGCGAATACGCCGGGCCAGTTCACAATCATCAATCAGAGCGCCCTTCCATGCCTCGAAGGCACCGCTTCGGAGCAATGTGTCGCGCCGCACAAGGATGCAGCCGCCGGCCGCAGCAGCGAACGGCCGATCATCGCGATTGACCCAGGAAAACGGATAAAGCAGCTTGAAGAAAAACACGTAAGCCGGCAGCAAAAGCTTTTCCGGCGGGCTTTCGGCCGGCAGGCTGGCCATGATCGAGACCTGGTCCAGCCCATCTTTCCGGAGTTTGTCGACCAGCGCTTTGAGCATGCCTGGTGCCAGCCGGATGTCGGCATCCAGCAACAACACAAGCGGTGAGTGCACGCGCGCAAGTCCTTGCTGCAACGCCCACAATTTGCCGCTCCAGCCGGCTGGCGCGGGTTTGCCATCGATGACGCAAACGTGCTCGACGCGACGCGCAAGAGCGGCCGTTTGATCGGTTGAGCGATCATCGACGACGATAATCTGCTTGATCCCTGGCTGTCCGGCCAGCGAGGCCAGCGTGCGAGTGATGCTGTTGGCCTCGTTGCGCGCCGGGATCAGCACGCTGAC
>JAIVHD010000379.1 GCA_020201235.1 Lysobacteraceae bacterium | reverse complement strand
ATTTGATCCTGCACGCCGACGTTCAGACCGAGATCAGAATCCAGGTAATCGGCGAGGAAGGCTGAAGACGTCCTCGCCCGACTCCTGGTGATCCCCTCGCGACCCAAGGGGCCGCGAGGCACTCGGCTGCTCCGGCTGGCCAGCCCAGGCGGCAGTGCCTATACTGCGTTTATTCTTGTCGGGAGCGTTCCCGGGGCAAATCGTGGTCATGGTGGCTGAATCCCGTCTGTCATCGCTAAGCAACGTCAAAGCGCCGCCCCACTCCAATGAGGCGGAGCAGTCGCTGCTCGGGGCGCTGATGCTCTCTGCGAATGCCTGGGACAAGATTGCCGATCAGGTCGACGAGAACGACTTCTATCGCGAAAATCATCGCCTGATCTTTCGCGCCATGGCCGAGCTTTTTCAGCAAGGCCAGCCGGTGGATGCGGTGACCGTGACCGAGTGGTTCCAGCGTCACGGCAAGCTCGACCGCATTGATGCCGGTGCCTACATCACCATGCTGGCCAACGAGACGCCGGGCCCGGCCAATATCGTCGGTTATGCCAGGATCGTGCGTGAGAGATCGATCCTGCGCCAGCTGATCGATATCGGATCGGGGATCGCCGAGGACGCCTTGCAGGGCGGCAGCCGTGACAGCAAGGAGCTTTTGGAAGAGGCCGAGCAGCGGATTTATGCCATCGCCGATCGCGGCGCCCATCGCTCGGCGGGCTATGTGTCGGTGCAGACCGTCATGGCCCACGCCATGGATGTGCTCAACGAGCTCCAGGAAAATGAGGGCGAACTGACCGGTGTGCCGACCGGGTTTGCCGAGCTGGATGCGCGCACGGCCGGTCTGCAACCGACCGACCTGATCATCGTTGCCGCGCGGCCTTCCATGGGCAAGACCACCCTGGCAATGAATATCGCCGAGCGTGCCGCGATCCGGTACAAGGTGCCGGTGGCCGTGTTCTCGATGGAAATGTCCGACACCCAGCTGGTCATGCGTCTGTTTTCTTCGCTGGGCCAGATTGGCCAGGACAAGCTCCGAACGGGCAAACTCGACAATCATGACTGGGTCAACCTGCGCTCGGCCATGACCATGCTCAAAGGCGCGCAGATGTTTATCGACCAGACACCGTCGCTGTCGCCGATCGATTTGCGCGCGCGGGCCCGGCGCATGAAGCGCGAACACGATATCGGCCTGATCGTGATCGACTACCTGCAGCTGATGAAAGTTTCCGGAACATCGGAAAATAGAACTAACGAAATCAGTGAGATATCACGTAGTCTTAAAGCTCTTGCGAAAGAGCTTAACGTGCCCGTCGTGGCGCTTTCGCAGCTCAATAGAGCGTTGGAGCAGCGGCCGGACAAGCGGCCCAAGATGGCCGACCTGCGCGAGTCGGGCGCAATTGAACAGGACGCCGATCTGATCCTGTTTATTTATCGTGACGAGGTCTACAACGAGGACTCGCCGGACAAGGGCAAGGCTGAAATCATTATTGGCAAGCACCGCAACGGGGCCACTGGCAGTTTTCCGCTGAGCTTCCAGGGCGAATTCCTGCGCTTCCGCGATTTCACTTACGATCACTACGGTCAGGACGGCTGAGCCGGCGTGGCGCGCAATACCCTGGCCCGCATCGATCCGGACGCCGTGGCGCACAACCTCGAGATCGTGCGCCGACATGCCCCCGATAGTCGGGTGATGGCCGTGGTGAAGGCGGACGCCTACGGGCATCGGCTGGACCTGGTATTGCCGGCGCTGCGCGAGGCCGACATGCTCGCCGTGGCCACGATCGACGAAGCCCGAGCGATTCGCCGACTTGGCAACCGTCAGGCGGTTTTGTTGCTTGAGGGCGTGCTCGATCCCTCGGACCTCGCGATCGTCGAAAGTCTGGGCCTGGAATTGACCCTGCATCATCCCGATCAGGTCGCCATGGTGGAGCGCTACGGTCGCACGCCGGCGCCGCGGCTGTGGCTGAAGGTGGATTCAGGGATGCACCGGCTGGGCGTGGAGCCCCACCGTGCGGCGGAGTTGCACGAACGGCTCAGAGCTCTGCCCGGTGCGCCCCAGGTCAATCTGGTCAGTCACTTCGCCAGCGCCGAAGACGCCGACGACGGTCTGGTACAACGACAAATAGCGCGGTTCGACAAGGCCGTCCAGGGCCTCGATGGCGAACACTGCCTGGCCAATTCCGCAGCGATCCTGAACCATCCGGCCGCTCGCCGCGATTGGGTGCGCGCCGGCATCCTGCTCTACGGGATTTCGCCGCTGGTTGGCCGGACCGGGGCGGAGCTGGGTCTCGAGCCGGCCATGACGCTGGAGGCTGAGCTGATGGCGGTCAATCGGGTGCCGGCCGGGGATTCGATCGGCTACGGCGCGCGCTTCACCGCCGAGCGCGAGCTTCGCGTTGGCGTGGTTTCGATCGGCTACGGCGACGGCTATCCGCGCAGCGTGGTCGACGGCACCCCGGTGCGGGTCGGAGACTGCGTCTGCCGGGTGGTTGGGCGCGTTTCCATGGACATGGTGACCATCGACCTTGCCGGCTGTCCGGAAGCCTGCACCGGCGAGTCTGTTGTTCTGTGGGGCCGCGGGCTTCCGGTGGAAACGGTGGCGGAGTGCGCCGATACCATCCCCTACGAGCTGGTCTGCCGGCTTACCCGGCGGGTGCGATATCGCGCCCTGCGGTCGCGCGCTGCGGCCGAAGACGGTGCGGCGATACGGCCGATCAGTCTGGTGCGCTAGAATACGGCTCAATCTATCGTTCGCCGAATCCCGAATGCCCGGAA
>JAIVHD010000378.1 GCA_020201235.1 Lysobacteraceae bacterium | reverse complement strand
ACCAAGCGGGATAGTTGCGTTTTGGCTTCGTGAATGTTGACGGTTTCCATGACTCTTCTCAGATTCGACTTGGTTTACTTAGTTTAGTCTATATTTGTCGGTTGGTGGTTTCGGGTTTCCGCAGTCAAGGGGAAAGACGTTGTTTTCCGTTTTCCGTTTTCCGTTTTCCGTTTTCCGTTTTCAGCGGTCAAAGTCAAGGGCCTCGCCTGCGGCAGAGAGCTGGTTTTTTGGTTATTTAGTGTTTTCGTTTTTTGGTTGGAAGTCAAAATCAAGGTCAAAGGCCTCGCCTGCGGCGTCGTGAAGCTCGGGCGGCGGAGCGGCCTCCTACAGGATAAGCACCAAAGCAAAACCCGCAGTCCGAAAAATACTCAAGACTTCACCAGCTCCAGCTTGTTTGCTCGGAGCCAGTCGTTCAGGTGATTCTTCAGATTTTCACCGGTTTCGAGCAAAGATCTGATTTCCGCTTTGGTCGGGTCGAACGAACCGTCGTAGAGGCCGGTAGTCAGTAGTCAGTAGTCAGAGGTCAGTAGTCAGAGGTCAGTAGTCAGAGGTCAGTAGTCGGAAGTCCGTACTACTTGTCGGTGATCAGGAATGGTGTCGGGTTTTGGAGCATTTTCCCGAGCATGCGTCCGATGCGGCGGCATTTTTCTGTCAACGTCTTGTGCTGCTGCTCGGTGATGTAGCCGCATCTGTATGCAAAATCCAGCGATGTGTCGGTCTCGCTGGCTTCGCCGTCGCAGTCGGTCAGCTTCGAGACGAAATGTGCTTCGTATCGGCGCTTTGCCCAGGCTTCGCGCAGATTCATGCAGACGGAGCGGGACGATCTTCGGATCTGGCTGGTCAGCGCGTACCGCTCTTCCGCCGGAAACGATTTGCTCAATTCGAAAATATCCATCGACAGCGACCAGGCCGTCCGGTACACCTCGAGATCTTTGGCGGTTCGGATTGCCGGCCTTTCTGACTTCAGACTTCCGACCACTGATTACCGGCCCCACCTGGCCTTGTGCAGCAAGCGCTGAATTTCTTCCGGGGCGGTGGGTTCCTCGCGCAACCCCTTCCCGACCAGGTTGTCAAGCGTCATCCGTTGGTCCCAGCAATGGTATCAACGTTCGGCTTAACACTTTCTGCAGAAAGACGTCACTCTCCCTGCGTTCTGCGAACTCCTCAGGAGCGTATAAGCGGAATCCGATTTCCCGACCCAGATCGCTTTCCAGAGGCTGTATGCATTCAATAATTTCAGCTGAGGTGACTTCGCCCACGATGAGCATGTCTACATCGCTTCCGGCGTGGCTTGTGCCCTGAGGGAAAAGGCGTTGCTTTCCGGTTTCCGTTTTCCGTTTTCAGCAATCAATGGCAAGGGCCTCGCCCGCAGCTTCGTGAAGGTCGGGCCGGGGACGGCCCTCCTACAGCAAGATGGTTATTTGGTTATTTGGTGTTTGGCTTTTTGGTTTTTTTGGTTGAAAGTCAAAAGCCAGAACAAAGACCTCGGCAGGTGCTTAGTGGTCCGATTCGGGGTCAGGCGGCGCGGTCGTTGCGTTCTACAGACAGGCGCATACCGACCGTTTTGAGTACTGCCAGCAGCGTTTTCAGTGTCGGGTTGCCATTGGGCGACAGCGCCCGGTAAAGCGACTCCCGGTTGATTCCTGCTTCGGCGGCGACTGCGCCGAGCCCACCGTATGCTTCGGCAACGGTTCGAAGTGCGAGGAGACCCGCGGCTCGGTCATCCGGGTCATCGAGTGCTTCCATGGCCGCCTTGAGGTATTCCACCGCAAGGTCTCGGTCTGACCGCAGTTCCTCGACTTCAGATTCGTGGTGTGAAACTGCAGCTGCTTTCATTTCTGTCTTTCCTTCCAGCCCTGGAGGTAACGTTTGGCTATCTCGATATCTTTCTGCTGACTGGATTTGTCACCACCGCAAAGCAGCAGGAGTCACGACGAACCATGTTTGGCAAGATAGACGCGATATCCGGGCCCAAAAGGCATGCGCAGTTCGCTTACTCCTCCACCGACAGCCTTGATATCGCCAAGATTGCCAGCGGCCAGCCGCTGCAGACGGACTCTGATTCGCGCTTGTGTGCGCTTGTCGCGAAGTGCATTGAGCCATTCACTGAACGGGACTCGTCCGTCCGCGCGCTGATAGCGAAATAATTTCAATTCTAGCACCGGTGTAGCTTAAATGCTACAGTTTTTTGGGGACGGGAACGGCAAGTTTTCAACAGTCGAAGGCGATGACGTTTTCTGGTTTCCGGGTTCGGGTTAAAAAGGACGGTTTCGGGTTTCCGGTTTCCGGCAAATCAAGATCAACGGCCTCGCTTTCGGCGTTGAAAAATCTGGTCGTTTGGTCGTTTGGTCGTTTGGTCGTTTGGTCGTTTGGTCGTTTGGTCGTTTCGAAGCGACGAAGCGACGAAGCGACGGATTCACAAGCGGGCACGGACCTGGTCGTCGGTTAGGGACAGGTTCGGGTTCGCGCGTGTTTCATTCTGCGGCCGCGTAGATTTTTCCACCTGCCTGCTGCATGGCGGCGGCAAGTCTGGCGTCGAAGGTGGCCAGGGTTGATCCGGTGCGCAACGTCAGTTCCAGGTAGGTGGCATCGTAGGCGGTCAGCTCAAACTGGCGGCCCAGGGCCATGATCATTTCCTGCCGCGCCGAGATTTCGATGTCGTCCGTCATGATTGGCAAGCGGGCCAGGCGCTGCCGGTAGTCAATCACTTCAGCCTCTTTCGCCACGGTGCCAGAGGCTGGGTACCCGCATCGGCTGAGTGGCGATTTCATCGAGCAACCGTTCAGCCAAGGCCTTTTCACCAGGGTCGGTGCGCTCAAAAATCCAGGCCAGTGCGGCAGAGGCGTCGAGCACCAGGCTCATCGACGGCCTTCGACAATCCAGCTTTGCAGGTCGGCGGCGTCTACACCCTTGATTCTGGGCAGGGCTCGCATGGCTGCGATCGCCTCACGAACTTCCTCTTCGCTGGCGCGCCCGACCGGGACCAACTCTGCGACAGCCTTTCCACGGTGCGTGATGGTGTAACGGTGCCCTTCCCGCACCTCGCGCAAAAGCTCCGGCAATTTGGTCTTGGCGTCGTAGGCGCCGATTTCGGGGTACATGTTGATTGCTCCAGACTGGTCTATAGACCGGTCTATCTTACTCTGTTTTGCTTTGTCGATGGGTGGTCGGAAACCTTGCGGAAATCACCGTCGAACATTTGCACACGCGCCTAGCAGCCTGTCGGACTTAACGCTGATCTACTGCGGAAAAGCCGGATTGGGCCAGATTTCCCGCTCTTTTTCGTTAAATAGGCTCACTATTCGCCTCAAAAGATCGAAAAATCTGGCTCCAACCGGACTTTCCCTCAGCGTAGATCGGTCAAGTCCGACAGGCTGCTAGCGCTCTTGATCGCGAAGTGCGCGCATTGTTTCGCCAGCATCTTTCTCGCTGCGAGGCAGTCGTTGCGTGACCGCGCGCAATGCCTCGACGTCCACTGCCTTGCGCGTGGCAGGGCTTGCCATGATCTGGGCCACCACGCGCCCCCGGCGGGAGATGGTGACGGTTTCTCCGGCCTGTGCCCGATCGACCAGTTCGCTCAGGCGGGCTTTGGCGTCTTTCAGGTTGGTGGTTGATTCAGGCATAGGATTATTGTAGTTACTTTTGTGGTTACTTGAAGATTTTGGGGGCAGCGGCGGGCTCGGTTTTCAGTATTCCGCAATCAAAAGGCAAGCTCTTACTCTGGGACAATATCACCAAAGGCCAGGTATTCTTCCGGCGTGAAGGCTGGTAGCGAGCTCTTTTTGAAATCGCGGTATCGTGCGACGAGATAGTGGACAGTTGTTACTGCGTGTTCAGCAAGCGCGCCTTCCTCGTAATTCGACACTACGCGGTCGATGACGTTTGCGGAGGCCTGGTAGTGCGGTCTACGCGCCTGCACCACATCCAGGATGACGTTCAGGTCTACCAGAATCACCGCGAGTGCTTGGCCAGCAGGTGCTGGCGATATTCCTTTGTGCCGTCGATGTCCGCCGGGACCAAGCCGGTGATTGCGGCGACCTCCTGACTCGGTTGGACGGTTGAACCCTGTAATGCTCGCAGGTAGCGGTCAATCACCTCGGTGAGCGTGACGCCGTGCCGACGTGCATACGCCTTGGCCGCTTCCAGATGATCGCGCGGCACTCGGATCGTGAGTTTTGTGGTTTCAGGGTTCATTCGGGTATCGATACGGCTGAACTTTGAGCATTGTACGGCAGTTTGTTGGGTCGCTGGTTCGTTCTTTTGCGCACAAGCCAATCTGCATCGTCAGAAGCGCACTCGATATACAATTGCATGGTTTTTCTCGCTGGTGACTACATATAAGTGTACACTTCGATCTCGGGTTTCGGGCAAGTCAAAGGCAAATTCGGCTCGTCCGCAGAATTTATGGGCGCACAGAGAAGATATTTCCTCTCGCCAAGCCGCCAAGAATGCCAAGAAAACGAAGGATTATGCAAGTTTGGGGTAAACGCCGTAATAATCTCGATACCAGTCGACGAAGTTTTTGATGCCTTCTTCCACCGGCACCTTGGGCTGGTAGTCGACGGCGTTTTTGAGGCCTTGCATTGAGGCTTCGGTGGCCGGGACGTCGCCGGGTTGCAGCGGCAGAAATTCCTTTTCAGCTTTTTTGCCGAGGCAGTCTTCGAGCACTTCGATGTAGCGCATGAGTTCGACGGATTGTTCGTTGCCGATGTTTAAAATTTGATACGGGGCGACCCCACTGGTGGCGGGGTCTGGTTGTTTGGTGTTTTGGTATTTTGGTGTTTTGGTTGACTCGTCATCCAGCGTCGGTGGCCTTTCCAGGATTCGGGTTATGCCTTCTACGATGTCGTCGATGTAGGTGAAGCTTCTTTTGTGCTTGCCGTGATTGAAGACTTTGATCGGTTCGCCGGCCAGTATTGCCTTTGTGAACAGGAACAGCGCCATGTCGGGGCGGCCCCAGGGGCCGTAGACGGTGAAGAATCTCAAGCCGGTGCACGGGATGTTGTACAGGTGCGCGTAGCTGTGAGCCATTTGTTCGTTGGCTTTCTTGGTAGCCGCGTACAGGGTCAGCGGGTGTTCGGTGTGGTGATGCTCCGAAAAAGGCATTTCCGTGTTGGCACCGTAGACCGAGCTGGTCGAGGCGAATACCAGGTGCTCGACGTCATGGTGGCGGCAGCCTTCGAGTATGTGCAGGGTGCCGGTGACGTTGCTTGAGACGTAGATGTGCGGGTTCTCTGCCGCGTAGCGCACGCCGGCCTGCGCGGCCAGGTGCACCACCCGGCCCGGCTTGCGTTCGGCGAACAGCGCTTCGATGGCCTCCCGGTCCGCAAGATCGGCGTGGACATGGGTGTAGTGCGGATGGTCTACCTTAACGCCGCAGGCGGATTCGTCCGGAGCCCCCGAAGGGCTTGCCTCTCGGCGCGTGTGGACTGCGTTGTCGTCGCTCGATGTAGGCCCGGCTACAGACTTCGCGCCGACGCCTTGCCACTCGCGCCGAGAGACAAGCTGAATGAGGCAATACTTCTGATTGCATTAGTAGGCCTTCAAAAGTTCAAAATCTTGCTGCGAAATCAAGCCGGCATCAAGGGCGACGTAGAGATGGGACTGGACTTCACTGCATGAACCTCGGGCAATTTTCAGGAACTGGATAAATTCCTGCCGGCCTCGCCGGCCGAAGCCTTCGGCGATGCTGGCCATAATGCTGACGGTGGAGCGTTGAAGCTGGTCGCGCAGGCCGAAGTCGCGTGATAGCTCCCCCCTTTCCAGTTAGCTTGTAGACTTTTCCAGCGAGTATTCGGGCCACTTGCCATGCTTCTATATCTTCAAACCTTGTAATCGCCACCATAGATTTTCAACCAAAAAACCAAAAAACCAAAAGACCAAATCACAACCTCGCGTCGATTTGATCGACTGGCAGGATGTGTTTCAGGTCGTAAATGACGCCCGGGTCGGCAAGCCAGCGGCGAAGGCCGTTGGCACCAAGAGTGCGAAATTCGTTGTGGGCGACGGCCAGGGTGATCGCGTCGTAGGTGGTCTGCTCCGGCTCGGGCGCCAGTTCCAGACCGTATTCCGCTCTGGCTTCCCCGGCGTCGGCCCAGGGGTCGTGGACGTCGACTTCCAGGTTGTAGTCGTTCAGCGCGTTGATGAGGTCGATTACTCTGGTGTTTCTCAAATCCGGGCAGTTTTCCTTGAAGGTCAGGCCCAGGACGAGGACTTTTGCACCGGGACGGTACACGCCTTTCTTCGCCATGAGCTTGACCAGTTCGCCGGCGACGTATGCGCCCATGCCGTCATTGGTGCGCCGCCCGGCCAGGATCATCTGCGGGTGAAAGCCGATTGCTGCGGCCTTGTGGGTCAGGTAGTACGGGTCCACGCCGATGCAGTGGCCGCCGACCAGCCCGGGGCGAAACGGCAGAAAGTTCCACTTGGTGCCGGCCGCTTCAAGCACCGCGCTGGTGTCCAGGCCGAGCTTGCCAAACAGCATGGCGAGTTCGTTGATCAGGCCGATGTTGACGTCGCGCTGGGTGTTTTCGATCACCTTTGCCGCCTCGGCGACCCGAATCGCCGAACTCAAATCCGGCCACGACCGCACGCGCGAGTCCGATGCGAGCGAACTCGGCGGTGAGATCAACCTGGTATTCACCAGTGACCCGGCCGAAATCGCGGATGCCAACAC
>JAIVHD010000232.1 GCA_020201235.1 Lysobacteraceae bacterium | reverse complement strand
GTTACGCTGTATCGACCCGCCGATGATCTGCCGCCCAACGAGACCGGTTATTCGGGGAGAACGGGGATTTATGAATTGATTCTGCTTGACGAGGAAATGAAACAGTTGATTCACGTACGCGCAGCCGAAGCCGAATTGTCGCAGACCGCCCGCAGGCAGTCGCCATCAATGTTCGAGGATGGCTGGAATAAGGCGCTGGCGGGGGCGACCTCGCTCGACGAGGTGCTGCGAGTGACCCGAGAGTGATGATGTTTCAGGAGCATTTGATCGTGCATCGACCGCTGCGCGCGCTCGAATTGCCGCCTGGTCAGCGCAGGCCGTCCTGTCGCTGCCATCAGCCGTGCGACAGCGCTTACCATCGGCATGCCGGCTGCGCGGAGGATTTAAGCGGTCGAAAGAACTTGCCGACCGGCTGGCTGTCTACCCAATATCTCCGGGCTGAAGCGTGAATACCGACAGCGACAGCCCGATGAGCGATCGCGAAACCGATCAGCTTCTGGTCGAGCGCGTTCAAGCCGGCGACAAGCGGGCCTTCGACCTGCTGGTTGGAAAATACCAGCACAAGATTATCAGCCTGGTGTCGCGTTACGTTTCCGACCACTCAGAAGCTCTGGATATCGCCCAGGAAGCCTTCATCAAGGCCTATCGTGCGATTCCGCGGTTTCGGGGCGACAGTGCGTTTTATACCTGGATGTACCGAATCGCGATCAATACGGCCAAGAATTACCTGGTTTCCCAGAGCCGCCGTCCGCCATCCTCGGATATTGATGCGCAGGATGCGGAACAATTTCAGGTCGACACGCGTCTTAAGGATCGTGGCTCACCAGAACACGAATTGCTGACCGAGGAAATCGAGCGCACCATCCATGAAGCGATCGCTGAATTACCCGAAGATCTGCGCGCGGCCATTACCCTGCGCGAAATGGACGGCATGAGTTACGAGGAGATTGCGACGACCATGGATTGTCCAATTGGAACGGTTCGCTCGAGAATCTTTCGTGCGCGCGAGGCCATCGACAAGCGACTTCGGCCTTTGATTAGCGATGTCGATTAGTCCATGAAATCGAACACATCGCGCCAGGATCGGTTGCTGAAGGCGGGTTACGAGAACCTGGCCGGCGGAGTTTGCCGGCCGAATACACAAGTTGTCGGGCGTGGCGGCGGATGCAGGCCGGTATTGCCGGAATACACTCTTGACGATGACCATTAATAAATTTGTCACTGACCAATAATCACGAGCAGGTGCCGTCTTGGAACGAAACAACGAACCGATTTCCGCATTAATCGATGGTGAGCTGGAGCGCTCCGGGTCGGAATTTCTGATTCGCCGAATGTCCGGGGACGAACAGATGCTTGCGGTCTGGCAGCGAATCCACATTGTCCGAGCCTGCATGCGGGGCGAGTTTTCCGGCTCGGTTTCGCTGGTCGGACAGGTCCGCGAAGCGCTCCACGGCGAGCCCGATCTTGAGCAGCCGCAATTGCCGCCAACGGCCGCCCGTCAGCCGGGATGGATGCGATATGGTTTGGGTGGCGCGCTAGCCGCTGGTGTCGCCGTTGTGGCGGTCATTGGACTCGGTCAACGGGTCGTGCCAGATTCGGAGATGACGCCTGCCGCGGTTGAATCGACCGGATTCGTCAGCCAGCAGACCGCTCTCGACCGACAAATCAGTCGCCAGGCGGTGCCGGCCGGGTTCAACTCATCCAGCGCTGAATCCGGGTCAAACCGCATCACCAACCTGAACGCCAGCCAGCGCCAGCGTATCAATCGCTATGTCATCCGGCATGGCCAAGCGGCCGGCAATTCCGGTTTTGTGACCTTCACGCCCATCCTGACCGAACCCGTTCGTGCGACTTTGGCGCGTGATGAGCAGGCTACGGCTTCCGATAAACGCGTGGATTGAGCATGAAGCTGAGCGGTTTTTTGCTGATTGCCGCGACGCTGATCGCCGGCAACGCTGCGGCCGAATCGGTCGAGCAATGGTTGCTGCGCATGGACCACGCCGTGGCCTCGATCAGTTACACCGGAACGCTGATCAGCATGGGCAACAATCGCGTTGATACCCTCAGAATCCTACATCGCGTCGATGATCGGGGTGTGCGCGAACGGATCTATGCGCTGGACGGTCCGGCGCGCGAAGTGCTGCGCGATCGCGATCAGGTCACTTGCCTGATTTCGGGGCAGGCATCGGTGGTTGTCAACAATCCCTTTCCGAGCCAGTTGCTGCCGCGTATTCCGCTTGAGGATATCCTCGGTCCGGATTCGGTCTATCGCATCCAGGCGGCCGGCTCTGGACGGGTTGCCGGACGCGAGGCGCGCATTATTGAAATCCTTCCGACCGACCGCTTTCGATACGGTCGGCGGCTGTGGCTTGATCAGAGTACGGCGATGCTGCTTCGCTCGGTGCTGTTCGACGCCGGAGGCGAGGTGGTCGAGACGCTTTCCTTTGTAGATATTGAGCTGGGTGCCAGTATCAGCGACCAGGAGCTGCTGCCCGAGCTCGAGAATCCGTCGCGAATTGCGCGCTACCAGGAGACCGGGCAAAACGCCGCCGGCGTGGCTGCAAGCCAGACGCCTTCGTGGATTCCGGAGGCGTTGCCAGAAGGATTCAGGCTAACATCGGTTGGTCGTGGCGGCGTCGCCGATCAGGCTTACGAGCACCTGCTGTTCAGCGATGGACTGGCAAGCTTTTCAATTTACATCGAGCCGGAAGGCAGCGGTTCGATATCGGAGCAGCTCGAAACGCTCGGTGCCATGCATATCTATACCGGCAGCATCGATGGTCGGATGATCACGGTCGTCGGTGAGGTGCCGGCCCCGACCGTGAGCATGATTGGCCGGCATTTGCGCCGCCTGGAATACCCGGTCCTGCGGCACCTGGATTAGAGCGCTATGCTTTTTTCAACTGATCGCCGATTTGTCACGCGAATGGTAGCCGTGCCCGGTCAACCGGGCGTATTCACCACCCCTTCTGTTACGACAGCGCCACGCTGCGCCTCTGCGGCGTGGCGCTCGGTTATGCATCCTCACATCCAACAGTCGTGCGAGTCCGCTTCCGGTACGTTCGGTGGCGAAACGCCCCAGCCGCGGCACCTGGCTGCACCGCGCAACGCAGGGGTGGTGAATAAAACGGGGTCAAGCCGCCGGGACCCGGGCATGACTGGCGCGGAATTTCCGGACTCGATGCAATCGCCACACGAGCGTGATTTGATCTGGCAGCAAGCCGTTGTCAGGCGCGATTGCGTGGGCAAGAGCTGGCTGGAATTCCCCGAAGCCGGGAACTGCGCCCGCTGCCTGGCCGGCAAGGGATGTGGCGCCGGCCTTTTCAGCCGACTTTTCGGTGCGCGACGACAGATATTGCCGTTGACTCTATCAACGCAATTTCGCAGCGGCCAGTCGGTGCAAGCCGGCATCGACGCGCGCACACTGTTGCGAGTTGCCGCCGTCCTGTATCTGTTACCGGTTCTGGCCTTTATTGCCGGTGCGGGCGCGGCCCATCTGCGATGGCCGGGCCATGACAGCGTCGGTCTTCTGGCCGGCGTGGGGTTGGCCGGGCTGGTGTGGCTATTGGGTTCGCGACGTCAAGTGCGCGGTGGTCTTGCTCGCATTAAAGTGCGGGCCAAAGGCCTTGAATCATGGGCCATTGGCAATCATCTCAACGGTTGCGGGTGGAGCAGGCTCCGAAACCCATGCGACCCGGCGTGTCCAGATCCTGATCCAAGCGATCGGACCCGCTGAATTTGCACGGGCCGGAATTCCCTCCCGCCCAACGGGTCGCGGTAAACCGTTCGCGCCCAGTGCGTTATTTGAATCAGACACCACTAAAAGGTATTTCAATGCGAGTTGATCCAATGAACAATCGATTCATCGCCAGGGCTTTTGTAACGCTGGTCCTCACTGTTGGTTTGTCGGCTGTCAATATCGCCTTGGCGGCCCCGGACGATTTTGTCGATATTGTCGACAGCAGCGCGCCGGCAGTCGTCAATATCGAGACCACCCGCTTTGGCGAGCGAGCCCAGCCGGATGTGCAGCAAGGCCAGATGCCCGAGGACATGCCGGAACTGTTTCGGCGCTTTTTCGAGCCGTTCGGTGATGGCCGCCAGCGCGGTCGTCCGGATCAGCGCGGCGGTGGATCGGGTTTTATCGTCGATGCTGACGGACTGATCATCACCAATCATCACGTCATAGACGAGGCCGACGAAATCATCGTGCGGCTGGCCGACCGACGCGAGTTTGTGGCCGAACTGGTCGGTTCGGATCCGGAGACTGATGTTGCCGTACTGCGAATCGAGGCCGAGAACCTGCCGACGCTGGAGTATGGCGATTCGGCTAGTTTGAGACCGGGTGAATGGGTGATCGCGATCGGATCGCCGTTCCAGTTCGAGCAAAGCGTGACCGCCGGGATCGTCAGTGCCAAGGGACGCACCCAGGGCCAGCAACAATACGTGCCGTTTATCCAGTCTGATGTTGCGATCAATCGGGGCAACTCTGGAGGTCCGCTGATCAATCGCGAAGGCCAGGTGGTTGGGATCAATTCATGGATTCTGAGTTCCAGCGGCGGTAACATCGGGTTGTCGTTCTCCATCCCGATCGAAACCGCTGCCCGCACGATCGAGCAGTTGCTTGAATTCGGACGCGTGTCGCGCGGTTACCTCGGGGTTGGTATCCAGGGCGTGAACCGGGAACGGGCTGATGCGCTGGGTCTGGATCGCCCGGTCGGTGCGCTGGTCAACCGGGTCGAGCCGGGCAGTGCGGCTGAGCGCGCCGGCGTCGAAGTCGGTGATGTGATTCTCGAAGTCAACGGCCGTGAGATCGAAGTGTTCTCCGATTTGCCGCCGCTGGTCGGTTCGGTCCGGCCGGGAGAAAGTGCGAACTTGTTGGTTTCGCGCTGGGGCGAGACCCGTGAAATCGAGGTTACCCTGGACGAACGCGACGAGCAAGCGCTCAGTGAAGACCGTCAATCAGCGCCCGGTGCCGAGCCCAGCAACCTTCTCGGGCTGTCGGTAGAGGAATTGACCGAAGACCAGCGTCGTCGCCTGGAGTCGATCACGGGTGGCGTTGTGGTCAGCGGGGTCGATAGCGACAGCGCCTATCGTGCCGGAATCCGCCGCGGTGACGTGATTCACATGATCAACAATCAAAAAGTCGAGAGCCTCAAGGATTTCGAGCGCATCGTGGCTGATGTCGAGGCGGGCCGCTCGGTTGCGTTGCTGATCTGGCGCAATGGAACAAGCCAATTCGTGGCCTATACGCCCAAGACCGCCGAATAACAGCCAAGCGCTTGCCGGTCGGGCAGTTACCCGACCTTCGGCTATACTACGCACAGCCGCCGCCACCGGCGGAAACCGGTGGTGGCTTTTTTTATCGGATCATTCATGGTGCAGCCAGCAGCGTCTGATATAAGCCCTGAGTTCTCCTTATTTACCACGCTGCCTACTGGGGAGTCGCCAGGCCCCGCGTCTGGAGCGTCTCGCTCGGTCGGAAAATGTCCCGGGGACGGGAGCCCGGATTAAGTTTGGGGCAGGCTCTGGCGAGCCCGCGCGACGGTACAATGTCAAATAAGGCGGCTTGACGCCAGGGGGCTTTTCATGGTGCCCTGTTTCGTGGCAGTCGGTCGGCGACACGCGGCACCGAAGCCGGAACGCTGCGGCACCGGCGGCGTTTATCCCGTGGAGCGGGTGGATTTCAATGACGGTATCAATCAACGCAAAGGACAAGGCGATCGTGGCAGCCGCAAGGCAGGAGAGCGTCGGTGATTGACGTATCGCGAATTCGAAACTTTTCGATCATCGCCCATGTCGATCACGGAAAGTCGACGCTGGCCGACCGATTTATCCAGGTCTGCGGCGGCTTGAGTGAGCGCGAAATGGCCTCTCAGGTGCTCGATTCCATGGACCTGGAGCGCGAGCGCGGCATTACCATCAAAGCCCAGAGCGTTACTCTCAACTACACTGCCGGAGACGGTCAGACCTACCAACTGAATTTCATCGATACGCCGGGCCACGTCGATTTTTCCTACGAAGTATCGCGATCGCTGGCGGCCTGCGAAGGTGCCTTGCTGGTGGTTGATGCGGCTCAGGGCGTTGAGGCGCAAAGTGTTGCCAACTGCTATACCGCGGTCGAGCAGGGACTGGAAGTGATTCCGATCATCAACAAAATCGATCTTCCGTCGGCCGACCCGGAGCGGGTCAAAGCCCAGATCGAGGACATTATCGGCATTGATGCCAGTGATGCCATTCTGGTCAGCGCCAAGACCGGCGAGGGCATCGCCGAAGTGCTGGATGCGCTGGTCAAGCGCATTCCGCCACCCGAGATTCGCGAAGGCCCGTTGAAGGCGCTGATAATCGATTCGTGGTTTGATAATTATCTCGGAGTCAATTCACTGGTCCGGATCAAACAGGGCCAGTTGCGCAAGGGTCAGCGGATCAGGGTCATGTCGACTGGCGAAGAACACGACGCCGACCAGATTGGAATCTTTACACCGCACCGTACCATTACCTCGACGCTGGACTGCGGGCAGGTCGGGTTTGTCGCGGCCGGGATCAAGGAAATTCATGGCGCCCCGGTGGGCGATACACTGACGACCTCCCGCGACCCGGCCGAAAAACCGCTGCCGGGGTTCAAGCCGTTGCAGCCGCGTGTCTTCGCCGGCATCTTCCCGATCGATTCATCGGACTATCCGGATCTTCGCGAGGCGCTGGATAAACTCCAGCTCAATGATTCGGCACTGCAGTTCGAGCCGGAAACATCCATGGCGCTGGGGTTTGGCTTTCGCTGCGGTTTTCTCGGCATGCTGCACATGGAAATCGTGCAGGAGCGTCTGGAGCGGGAATACAACCTCGATTTGATCATCACGGCGCCGACCGTGGTCTACCACGTGGCTCTGGATGACGGCACGGTAATCGAGCTTGACAATCCGGCAGAATTGCCGCCGGTTAACAAGATTAGTGAGGTTCGCGAGCCGATCATTCGAGCCAGTATTCTGGTGCCGCAGGAGTATCTCGGAGCCGTGATCGGCTTGTGTGAGGAAAAGCGCGGTGCCCAGATCGACATGCGCTTTCTGGGCGGCCAGGTTCAACTGAGCTACGAGTTGCCGCTGGCCGAGGTCGTAGTCGATTTTTTCGACCGCCTGAAGTCGTGCAGCCGCGGATTCGCGTCGTTCGAATACGCCTTCGAGCGCCACCAGGCCGGGCCATTTGTGCGACTCGACCTGCTGATCAACGGCGAGCGCGTAGACGCTTTGAGTTCCATCGTGCACCGCGACCAGTCTCAGCGCCTCGGGCGTGAACTCGCCGAGCGCATGCGTGAATTGCTGCCGCGCCAGATGTTCGATATCGCCATTCAGGCGACCATCGGTTCGAGCGTCATCGCACGCGCCACGGTCAAGGCCTATCGCAAGAACGTGACTGCCAAATGCTACGGCGGCGATGTGTCGCGCAAGCGCAAACTGCTTGAAAAGCAGAAAGCCGGCAAGCGGCGCATGAAAAATATCGGAAACGTCGAGATTCCGCAAGAAGCGTTTCTGGCGGTGCTCAAAACGGATCGTTGACCATCAAGCGCGAGCGCACCGCGTTTGGTGTGTCGTCGATATGGTTTGCGTACACGCACAATTAACAAGGATTTATAAACTGTCATGGAACTCGATTTTGCGCTGATCATTACACTGCTGACGCTGCTCTGCGGCATTATCTGGCTGCTTGACCGGCTGTGGCTGCGCAAGCGTCGGGCCGAGCGCCTGGCCGCCGGCAAGGCTTCGAGCGACCAGCCTTCAGCGCCAGTCGAGTATGCCCGCTCGTTTTTTCCGCTGCTGCTGCTTGTGCTGGTGTTCCGCTCCTTCCTGTTCGAGCCGTTCAAGATTCCGTCGGGCTCGATGCAGCCGACGCTGCTGATCGGCGATTTTATCGTCGTGTCCAAGTTCGCCTATGGACTGCGGCTGCCGGTGCTCAATACCAGGATCCTGGATACCGGCCACCCCGAGCGCGGACACGTTTTCGTGTTTCGGTCGGTCGATCAGCCCGGTGTCAACATGATCAAGCGGGTCATCGGCCTGCCTGGCGATACCATCACCTACCGCGATAAAGTGATTTACATCAATGGTGAGCCGGCACCGCAGGAGGTCATCGGTCCGTGGATCGGTGAAGGCATTAATCGAAACCAGCCAGGTGCGCGACCGCAGTTGCGTGAAGAGCTTCTGGACGACGTTCGCCATCCGATCCTGGTTCACCTGCGACGCCTGGAGCCGGGTTCGCGCAGCTGGGTTGTACCGGACGGACATTACTTTGCCATGGGCGACAATCGCGATCGCTCGCTGGACAGCCGCTCGTGGGGTTTTGTGCCAGAACACAATCTGGTCGGCCGTGCATTGCGCATCTGGATGCATTGGGACTGCGCGCGCGGATTTTGTATCGATTTTTCCCGGATTGGTGATAGTATTCAATAATATCCAGAGCACTGGAGCAAGCGGGGGGGCGCTTGGCTGGAGTGAACCGGATAGAGTCGCTCCGGCGATATCGGAGCACGTTTACCTGACGGCCGCGCAGAACCCGGGCGATCGACAATCCGGGCTAAAAAAGGCTTTCGATAGCCAGCGCCACCACGGCGGGAGACTTTTCCGGCCTAGGTCGCGCAGGGAAAAACCACGATACCGGCCCTGGGCCGCTACGCGATCAATTGATCAGTGAGAGGGAGTACACGCATGAGTTCGAATCAACGGGGCATGACGCTGATCGGATTTTTGATTCTTCTGACAGCCGCAGTGTTTGTAGTCTATATCGGCATGAAGCTGGTTCCGATTTACCTGAACCATTATTCAGTCATTTCGTCGCTGAAGGGCATCGCCGACGAGCCTGATGTTGCGAATATGTCAGAGGCACGAATTCGCGATCTTTTATCGCGCCGCTTCCAGACCAATTACGTCACGCACATCCGGGCGCGTGATATCGAGATCGTTCGCGGGCGCCCGTTGCAAATCATTGCCGAGTACGAAGTTCGCGAGGGTTTGGTCGCAAACATCGATGCCGTGGTCTCTTTTCGTCGGGTGCAAGCGATTGAATAATGCCGCGGCGCTTCACCCCACAGGAGCGTCATGGCGCGCGTCGACAAGGCCTTGATCCAGACGCGTACATTGATGCGAAGTCTCGCCGGAATCGAGTTTGAATTCCGCCGGCCGGAGTTGCTGAGCCAGGCACTCACCCACCGAAGTCTCGGAAATCCGCACAACGAACGGCTGGAGTTTCTTGGCGATGCGGTATTGAATCTGGTGGTTGCCGATCTGCTGTTCCGTCATCGTCCGGATGCGCCGGAAGGCGATCTGTCGCGACTGCGCGCGCGCTTGGTTCGGGAGCAGACCCTGGCCGAAATCGCACGCGAGCTATCGCTGGGAGATGCCGTGCGCCTGGGGCCTGGAGAATTGAAAAGCGGCGGGTTTCTAAGAGCTTCGATCCTGTCCGATGCACTCGAAGCGATTATTGGCGCGGTCTACCTTGATGGCGGCTATGCGGCCGCCGATCAGGTCGTATCGACATTGATGCTGCCGCGACTTCAGCAGCTTCCCGATGCCGAAGCGCTCAAGGATCCGAAAACCCGCCTGCAGGAACTGCTTCAGTCCCGGGGCCTTGGATTGCCGGTCTACGAAGTCGTCGAAGAGCATGGCCAGGACCATAATCGGCGCTTTACCGTGCATTGCCGTGTACCGCAGATGGAGCAGCCACTGGAGGCCGCAGCTGGATCGCGCCGCAAGGCCGAGCAGGCCGCAGCGCGCGTCGCTCTCGATCAAATTGCCGGACAATCGCGGTCATGAATCAGGCAGATCAACCGCGCAGCGGTGTTGTCACCTTGATCGGCCGACCGAATGCCGGTAAATCAACCTTGATGAACCGGATGGTCGGCGAGCGCGTCTCAATCGTCACGCACAAGCCCCAGACCACGCG
>JAIVHD010000159.1 GCA_020201235.1 Lysobacteraceae bacterium | reverse complement strand
GTTCGCGCGCGCTCAGCTCGCTTTCGGCCTGCTCGAGTTGCTGGCGCGCCTCGGCTTCCAGTTGCCGGGCGCTGTCCAGGGCCGGCTCCAGCTCGGATATACGCCTGCCTACATCCTCAACCTGACCCCGATCGAGCTGCAAATGCTGCTGCAAGTCGTTAATCTGAGACTCGATTTCCTGAAATTCTTTCTGCTGGCGCTGGCGCAAGTCGCGCTGATGCTCGATCGACTGCTCCAGCCGGGCGATTTCGCCCCCGACCTCGTACAGCTCGGCCTGCACGCCAGAGGTTTTCTCGGTTGCCTTGTGTTGCTGTCCGCGCAACTCCTCAAGCGCCTTTTCGGCTTCGCGCTGAAGTGAAACTGCCTGCTCGATCCGGATTCCAGTCTGCTTCAACGCCTCGGCTTGGGTTTCTGCGAGACCGCGTGCCTTGCGCCAGCGTAAGGCGGTTAATTGGGCTTCATCGGCCCGATACTGCTGCTTAAGCTTGCGATACCGCTCGGCCGCCTTGGCCTGGCGGTCGAGCTTGGCCAGCTGCTTGCCGACCTCCTCGCGCAGATCGGCCAGCCGCTCCAGGTTCTCGCGCGTATGCCGAATCCTGTTTTCGGTTTCGCGCCGCCGTTCTTTGTACAGGGAAATACCCGCAGCCTCTTCCAGAAAGCCGCGTAACTCCTCGGGCCGGGCCTCGACGATCTGCGAAATCATGCCCTGCTCGATGATCGCGTAGCTGCGCGGCCCCAGACCCGTTCCCAGGAACAGATCGGTAATGTCCTTGCGTCGGCAGCGGCTGCCGTTGAGAAAATAACCCGACTGGCCGTCGCGGCTGACCTGGCGCCTCACCGAGATTTCGTTGAAGCCAGCATATTCGCCGCCGGCCCGGCCATCGGAGTTGTCGAACACCAGCTCGACCGTCGCCTGACCGACCGGCTTGCGGGCGCTGGAGCCGGAAAAAATCACGTCGCTCATGGATTCGCCGCGTAACTGCCGGGCCGAGCTTTCACCCATGACCCAGCGCACCGCGTCGATGATGTTGGATTTACCGCAGCCGTTCGGCCCGACCACACCGAGCAGGTTGGACGGCAAATGGATGGTGGTGGGTTCAACAAAGGACTTGAACCCGGCAAGCTTGATCGTAGTCAATCGCATGAAACGAATCCAGACTCCACTATTTAAGCGTATCCGCGTTGACGGACGATGATTTATTCTATGATTTCTAGTTGCCGAAAGTCGCTTACAGGACCTCTTGATGACCACTCAGCCCAGTAAAGATCTGGAAGTTTTCCCGAATCCGCAAACAACTTCAGATTATACCATTCACATCCGGATTCCCGAGTTTACCTGCCTGTGCCCAAAAACCGGTCAGCCCGATTTCGCCGAATTGCGGATTGCCTATGTTCCGGACCGGCTGTGTGTCGAACTCAAGTCGCTGAAACTCTACGCATGGTCTTTCCGCGACCGCGGTGCCTTCCATGAGGCCGTCACCAACGAAATCCTGGCTGACCTGGTGGCCGCTACCGATCCAAACTTCATGCGGCTGACCGCCGAATTCAACGTGCGCGGAGGTGTTTACACGACGGTGGTGGCAGATCACAGAGCCGACGGCTGGAGCCCGCCCGAGCGCATCGAGTTGCCGTAGGCCCGGTCCACAGACGCCTACCGTGCGTCGACATCGGCCTGATCCATAGGCAGCATCGGTGTGATTTCAGCGGCTTCAAAGACTTCGTCGATAAACGCCTGATTGCGCTGACGATTAAGCGTTCGGCGGATCCCTTCACGAACCGCCTCGAAGGCCGGCACGTCAAGTTCTTCGACATCCTCAAGGCGCGCCACATACCATTTCCCTTCCAATGCCAGAAGCGAGCTGACGACTTGGCCGGACGCGCTTTCGGCCAGCGCGGCGCCGAAATCAGGCGGCACCTGGCTTGCATCAATCCAGTCGGTGCGCTGCACGATACGGTCGTGCTCGTCGGCCTGGCGCATCTGCTCCTCGAAGCTGGACCGGCCTTCGTCAAGTGTGTTTAAAGCCGCCAGCGCCGCAGCCTGGTCGGGATATTCGATTGTGACGATCCGATAGCGCTGCGCGCCGGCGCGCTCAAGCTGGCGTTCATAAACGTCGCGCACGTCTTTGTCTGAGACCGGGTGCGCGCTCTGAAAGTCTTCCAGGTAGCGTATGTACTGCACCTCGATATCCTTGATCATGCGCTCGGCCCGGACTTTCGGTTGCGTCGAAACCTCATCTCTGTGGGCCGCATTGGCCATTGCCTGCAGCCGGATCAGTTCATCCAGCAAGGCCCGCATGGCCTCTGTATCGTCCTCTGCCACGCCCCTGGCCTGCATCAGGAATTCGAGCATCGGCAACGTCACCGGGCGACCATCGACCTCGACCAGCACGACATCATCCTGGGCGATCAGGGTTCGCGCCCCGTCCGCTTGCTGACAGCCCGAAAGCGCGAAAGAAAAAATACAAAATCCTATAACTACCAAACACCTATGAATCATTTCTAGAACTTGCCTCAATTGAAAGCGCGTGAATATCGGTATGCATCAATTCGCCAAGAGCTTGATAAACGCGACGGTGCCGGGCCAGCCTTGGCAAGGCCGCAAACTGGTCGGACACCACTCGAATTCCTGGCCTCTTCCAGCGAATCGAATTCGGCCACGATCAACGAACCGTCGAAGCCTGCCGGGCCAGGATCGAGCGCATCGATGGCGGGCAGTGGCCCGGCCAGAACCAGCCGGCCCGAATCGCGCAACAGGTGCATGCGGATCAGATGATCCTCTCGCGACGCGCTTCTGGCGTCCAGCGAATCCTCATGATCGCGTCCGATTATCATATATAACATCGGCCTTCCCGAAATCCTGAGTCGGGCCACAGTATAGCGATTCGAACGCGCTCAGTTGCACGGCAAAACTGCACTGAAAAAGGACCCGGCCGGATCTTGACGGTTACACACCCGGCCTGCAACGGAGTGGCCAGGGCCGGCACCCAGGGCATTGCGCTCGATCGCGAAACGCCCCAGCCACAGGGGCCGTCGGCTCCTCGCGATGGCACGGCGGTGAATGAGGTGGGTTACACTCAGCAGCAATGACCGAAACCGCCAAAACCCTGCAACAACAGCAGATTCCGCTGGCCACGATCCGCGGCGAGCCGCTGCTGAAACTGCCCGACGATCTTTATATCCCGCCCGATGCGCTGGAAGTGTTTCTGGATGCGTTCGCCGGGCCGCTGGACTTGCTGCTGTACCTGATCCGACGCCAGAACCTCGATGTACTGGACATCCCGATTGCTGAGATCACGCGCCAATACACCGGCTATATCGAGATGATGCAGGGCTTACGGCTCGAACTGGCCGCGGAATACCTGGTGATGGCCGCGATCCTGGCCGAAATCAAGTCCAGAATGCTGTTACCCCGGCCCGAGCCCGAGGAATCTGGCGAGTCAGACCCGCGCGCCGAGCTGATTCGCAGGCTGCAGGAGTACGAGCGCTTCAAGCAAGCGGCCGAGGATCTCGACCGACTGCCTCGCCTGGAACGCGACATCGCAATCGCCAACGCTGAAGTCGCCGAGCAATCCCGCGAAGTCAAGCTGCCGCCGCAGGTCGAACTACGAGAGGTACTGCTGGCGTTGCGTGACGTGATGACGCGCGCCGAATTGTTTGCCCATCATCATATCGACTCGGAACCGCTGAGCGTGCGCGAGCGTATGAGCCGTATCATGCAGTCGCTCAAGACCGTCGAATTTGTTCAGTTCGAGCAGTTGTTCGACCTCAACGAAGGCCGCCTTGGTGCCGTCGTGACCTTTCTGGCGCTGCTGGAACTGCTGCGCGAACACCTCGTCGACCTGGTCCAGCAGGAACTTTACGGCACAATTTATCTACGCGCGCCAGCCTGATGCCGGCATCGGTAACGCGACAACCGGGACTGCTCAATGGATCGGTTCTGCGGAGCGTACCGGCACACCGTTGAAAGCCCGTTTTCGGTTCGAGAACAACCCCAATCAGATTCAGGATCAGGTAATTACAGTCGCTTATGGAACCCGAACAACTCAAAGTATGGCTGGAGGGCGCCTTGCTGGCCGCCGGGCAGCCATTGACCCTGGCCCAGATGAACGGCCTGTTCGACGAAAACCAGCAGCCCGGCCACGGACTGCTGCGCGAGGCACTGGCCGCGCTGGATGCCGAATTGAACAGTCGCGCGGTCGAGCTGGTCGAAGTCGCCGGCGGCTACCGATTGCAAAAAATCATGGCGCGCGCCGGGCTCGGTGCGCGCCGCAAGCTCGAATTGAAAATCGCCGATGGACTGGTTTGGGTCAACGGGCGCAAGGCGGTGCTCGGCAGCGGCGTCTGCGCC
>JAIVHD010000158.1:2336-6958 GCA_020201235.1 Lysobacteraceae bacterium | reverse complement strand
CCACTCGGTTGCACGCTGCTCGTCACAGCCGGTTACAGTCTGATCGATGAGCTCGACATCGCGGTAGCCGGCCTGCCTCAGCCAGCGGCACAGGCGGCGCACGGTTGGCAACGGGTGCACATTGCGCATGTTGGCGTAGCGGCCCGGCAGCGCCAGCACATGGTCGCTGTCGTCAGCGATGACCAGCGTCTCAAGCAGCAACCGCCCCCCCGGCTTCAGGTGCGCGGCGATGCGCTCGAGGTGCTCGACCGGGTCGCGCCGGTGATAGAGCACGCCCATCGAGAACACCGTGTCGAAGTCGGCGCGGGCGGGGATTTGCTCGAACTTCAGTGGCAGCAACAGGTGGTTCGATTGGCCGGCAAAATGTTCGATGGCGCGGTATTGCATGTAGAACACAAGAGTCGGGTCGCAGCCGACAACCCCGGCGGCACCGTCGGCCAGCATTCGCCAGCCGAAATAGCCGTTGCCGGCTCCAATATCAAGAACCCGCTGCCCGGCAAGAGTCAGATTGAGGCCGACCCGGTCCCATTTCCAGTCCGAGCGCCATTCGGTGTCGATCGCGACGCCGCCCAGTCGCAGCGGCCCCTTGCGCCAGGGCAGCAGCTTTTTCAGCGTCAGCGCAAGCGCGCGCCGATCAGCAACCGGCCGGCCGGCAACCAGCACGCCGCTTTCGATCCGCCAGCCGGTTATTGCTTCGGGTAGTGCATCCAGCGCGGCGCGCCAAGCCGCCAGATCGCCGTGCCGCCCCGGTGCCACGGCACGCGCGCACTCGCCCTTGAGCAGGGCGGCGCACTCGGGGTTAAACAACGAAGACAGTCCAGACATTTCTGAAGTCATTCAACGATTGGCTGGCCGGCCTCTCGTGAATCTCGCGGGTCGACCACCGGCAACATCGCGGATGCCTCAGCGCTCCGCCGCGATGCAGCAGAAGTTGAAGCACTGGAACCAGTCGTAGACATGCACGAAGCCTGCGTTTTCGAGGCGCCGGTGATGAACTGGCCGCGTTTCGGGCACCAGCACGTTTTCCAGCGCTTGACGCTTGCGGGCGATTTCCAGGTCGGAATAGCCCTGGGCGCGCTTGAAGTCGTGGTGGTTTTCGTCCATCCAGCGCTGCTCCCAGGCGTTTTCAAAACCAAGTTTCTCGGCCAGCACCAACAGCCCACCCGGCTTCATGCCACGGTGAATTTTTAGCAGCAGCGCATCGCGCGCCGCCACCGGCAGAAACTGCATCGTGAAATAAACCAGCACCACGGATGCGTGATCGATCTCGACGTCGCGTAGATCGCCTTCGATGACCTCGACCGGCACGCGGGAATTGTCTTCAGCGACCCGCTGACGGCAGCGCTGAACCATCTCGGGGGCATTGTCGACGGCCTTGATCTGCACCCCGGGTTGCTGCACCGCACGACGCGCGGCAAGCGTTGCAGCACCGAGCGAACACCCCAGGTCGTAGATCCGGGTATCGGGCTGCACGGCGCGCCGAATCAGGATAGGGGTCAACTCGAGCAGCAGCCGATAGCCCGGCACCGAGCGCTCGATCATGTCGGGGAACACCCGTGCGACCGCTTCGGAAAACTCGAACGGCGTGGCCGGATCGCTGTGGTTTCTATAAATTTCGTCTTTGGCCATATCGACCCGCAGTGTACCCGGTCGCAAATCGCGCGTGCAGCGCCACGCCCCGGTTGGGCTTGGCGCGAGTGCTTGGGTACTCGAGGAATACGGGCCAACTGCGGCGTCGAGGCGACGGACCCGAACAGTTTACGAACTCACCCCGCCTTATTCACCACCCGACCTGCTTTTTCGTTCATTAGGCTCCTAGCAGCCTGTCGGACTTCATGGGCTGCGTTGCACTCGCTTGAATTGGCTCGGGCCAGTCCTGCGCTTGCGCGCCTTGCCCACAACGCTTGTGCGACGGCTGAGTGTTACCTAATTAGCCGCATGGCCCACTAGCAGCCTGTCCGACTTAACCGATCGTCACGAGGGAAAGACCGGTTGGAGTCAGGTTTCTTGATCTAAAGTGCGGTTGGAACTCAAATCGTCATGCCTGGCGCAAAGGACAGTTGATGGGTGATTTCCCGCGCCAGTTCAGGCATGTCAGCTCCCGCTTCGGCCACCAAGGCCATGCTGCCCCGTTCGAGATTGACAACCATCGACTGCATGCCGTCAGCCAGCGGGATACTTGCCGGCGACGACGGAATTCGGGTGCGTGGCATGTAGTACAAGGTGATTGGCCCCTGTTCGGTGGCCAGCACGACATGCGCGCCGGCCCCATCAGGCGTCGGGCAGAACTTGGTCAGCCTGACCTTTGCAAGCAAAGCCGGCTCAATGTGGACGCCCAATTCTGAAAACACGCGCCGGACCTGGTCGGTATCCGATGCGAGTTCTCCACTGGCGGTCGCCAGCGTCTGTGGTCCGTCGTGCTGCCAGTGCCAGGCAATGTGTTCGGCCATTTGTGGCATCGTCGGATTGCGTTCAACCAGGTTGAATGTGGTCAGGGCAACGGCCAGGGCGAGCGCTGCGGCGATCGCCAGAATACCGCGCCAAGCCGGTTTGGCGTTTTGCTGCTCCAGCGATTGACGAAGGATAATCTGCTCGGCCAGGCCGTGCGGCACCGGCACGCTCACGGCCCGGTGCAACATGATCTCAAACCGGTTGGACGCGTCCGCAGCCGCGGCGAATTCATCGTCGCGTGCACGCTCGGCGCGCATTTCTGCGCTGCGAGCACCGGGATCGGTCATCAGGCGGCGCTTGAATTCAAGTAAGTTCATGTACGTTTCCCCGGCCTTCTGAAGGCCGTAATTTTTCCTTAAGTTTTTCCCGGGCTCGAAAAACGCGTGTCATCACCGCGCTTTCGGTCAATTCGAGTTCGCTGGCGATCTCCGTGATCGACAGCCCCATAATTGTTTGCAGCACCAGCGGTTCCCGATATTTCTTGTCCAGTTCCATCATGGCCTTGCGCAACATATCGCGCTCGGTTCGATCTTCCGGCGTCAGTTCCAGTTCTTCGGCCACCACGACATTGTCGATATCGGTCAGCGGTGGCACCTTGCGTTCGAACGTACGCGCATATTCGCGCCTTAAAATCGTGATCAGCCAGCTTTTTGCGGCTCCGGCATCCTTTAGCTTATCGATTGCCTTCCACGCTCTGAGAAACGTTTCCTGAACCAGATCGTTGGCCAGCGTCGGATCTCCGCATAACCAGACTCCAAATCGAAAAAGATCATCGACATAGCGTCGTGCCAGCGCATCGAACCTGCGTTTTCGTTCTGCATCATTCATGACCGGCAGCCCCGTGTTTCCATTGCAGGAATACTCATTTGTTCTATCCTATTTGGCCCCGCCTCGATCCCGCGACCGGACAGTTGGGTCCGCAAGGCGCGTCTGCCGGTATTTTTGCTACGATCATTCAGGTTGGTACACTTCGCTGCCGGAGCGCCGGAATTCATCGGCCTTTTCATCCATGCCGGCGCGAATTGCCTTTTGCGGATCGAGACCGCGTTCGCGCGCGTACTCGCGCACGTCCTGAGTAATTTTCATCGAACAGAACTTCGGGCCGCACATGGAGCAGAAATGGGCCACCTTATGTGCATCCTTGGGCAGGGTCTGATCGTGATACTCGCGAGCGCGTGCCGGGTCGAGCCCCAGATTAAACTGGTCTTCCCAGCGGAATTCGAAACGCGCCTTTGACAACGCATTATCGCGCACCTGGGCGGCCGGATGGCCCTTGGCCAGGTCGGCGGCATGCGCAGCGATGCGATAGGTGACCAAGCCTTCGCGCACGTCGTGCTTGTCGGGCAGCCCCAGGTGCTCCTTGGGCGTCACATAACACAGCATAGCGGTGCCGTACCAGCCGATCTGGGCCGCGCCGATGCCCGATGTGATGTGGTCATAACCCGGCGCGATGTCGGTGACCAGCGGCCCAAGGGTATAAAACGGCGCTGCATGACAATCGGCCAGTTCCTTGTCCATGTTCTCCTTGATCAGCTGCATCGGCACATGGCCAGGCCCTTCGATCATGACCTGGCAGTCGTGCTTCCAGGCTTTCAGAGTCAACTCGCCAAGCGTTTCCAGCTCGGCAAACTGGGCGGCATCGTTGGCATCGGCGATCGACCCGGGACGCAGGCCGTCGCCGAGCGAAAACGAAACATCATAGGCGGCCATGATTTCGCAGATTTCGTCAAAGCGCTCGTACAGAAAGCTTTCACGGTGGTGCGCGAGGCACCATTTAGCCATGATCGAGCCGCCCCGGGATACGATTCCGGTAATGCGATTGGCGGTTAGCGGCACATGCGCCAGGCGCACACCAGCGTGTATCGTGAAGTAGTCCACACCCTGTTCGGCCTGTTCGATCAGGGTGTCGCGAAACAGTTCCCAGGTGAGGTCCTCGGGCGTGCCGTCGACCTTTTCAAGCGCCTGATAGATGGGCACCGTGCCGATCGGTACCGGCGAATTGCGCACAATCCATTCGCGCGTTTCGTGGATGTTCTTGCCGGTCGACAGGTCCATGACGGTATCGCCACCGAAACGCAGCGACCAGACCAGCTTTTCGACTTCGTCGGTAATCGATGACCTGACCGCCGAGTTGCCGATGTTGGCGTTGACCTTGACCCGAAAGTTGCGAC
>JAIVHD010000158.1:0-2271 GCA_020201235.1 Lysobacteraceae bacterium | reverse complement strand
CAGACGCTCAGGTCCGGCCGGCTGCCGTGAACCTGGACCAGGCGCGAGCCGGTCGGCAGCTGGAGCAATTCGGTATCGAGGCGACGAGCCATATCGGCCATGGTATTCGACATGTTCTGCTCACTCATTGTGAAAGAAGCCTGAAATGGTAGCAGACAACGCTGCCCGGCCCGGGTCATGCGGCCAACCATGACGTCCGGCACCTTCACGATCACTTCCGGACCGGTACAATGCGGCACATTGACGACGTTTCTGGGGTAGGAGTGCCGAAGTTGAATCTCGAACTGGCAAGATCCAACATGATTGAGCAGCAGATCCGCACCTGGGATGTGTTCGATCAACGAATTCTCGACGTGATGCGTGAGGTGCCGCGCGAGGATTTCGTACCGGCCCGGCATCGTAAGCTGGCCTTTTCAGACCTGCGCATTCCGCTCGGGCACCACCAGGTCATGATGAAGCCGATCGAGCAGGGACGGATGCTGCAGGCTTTGAGCCTGGCCGAACACGAGCGCGTCCTTGAAGTGGGTACCGGCTTTGGCTACATCACGGCTTGCCTGGCGCGCCTTGCGGGATCGGTCCTCAGCATCGAAATCGTCGATTCACTGGCCCGGCAGGCGCGCACAAACCTGGAACCGATCAAGAACATCGAGCTGAAGTCCGGAGACATCCTCAAGGCCGATTTCAGCGCCGGCGAATTTGACGCAATCGTGGTTACCGCGTCGGTGCCGAGTCTTCCCGACAATTTTCTCGGCTGGCTCAGACCTGGCGGACGGCTGTTTATCGTGCGCGGCCAATCGCCGGCGATGGAAGCGCTTGCGGTGACGCGCACCGACTCGGGCGAGCTGCTGGAAGAACGTCTTTTCGAGACCGATCTGCCTCGGTTGATCGGCACCGAAGACCCGCCCGAGTTCCGATTCTGACGCCGTTGGCCAACTTGAGTTGCGTACACGCTTTTGATAATCGCGCGGCCGCCGTGGGCGCGGCCCGCCGGACCAAACTGGAAATGTCTATGAAAAAGATTCTGACCGGTGCCGTTCTGATGGCGCTGAGCGGCTCAGTCCCGGCCGTTGATTTATTGGGTGTCTATGAGCTGGCATCGACGAACGATCCGCAGATTCGTGCCGCAGAGCGGCGGCTGGACGCAAGCGTCTATGAAAAAGCGATCGCTCGCGCAAATCTGTTACCCGAGATCACCGGTTTCGGATCCCTGAACCGCGGTAACACCCAGGTGGATGTCGCGGCCTTGCCGCCGCAGCCCGATCGCAAGATCGACACCGAAACCTATTCTGTTCAGCTTCGCCAAAGCCTTTATGCCGATGCAAACTTTGGGCAGATGAATCGTGCACGGGCGATCGTTGCGCAGGCGAATGCGCAATTCGACGTCGCCTGGCAGAATTTTCTCCAGCGCACCGCGCAGCGATATTTCGACATGCTCAACGCCATTGACAGCTTGCGCTTCGCCGAAGCCGAGGAAAAGGCTTTGCGGCGCCAGTTCGAACAGGCCGAGCAGCGCTTTGAGGTCGGACTTTCCGCCGTCACCGACTTCCTTGAGGCCCAGGCCGCCTGGGACGGTGCCCGGGCCAGGGTGATTGTGGCCGAAAACGCGCTGGAGAACGCTCGCGAAGGCCTTCGCGAGCTCACCGGCACGATGTTCGAATCATTCAAACCTCTGGCCGAAAATCTCCCGCTGAACCCACCGGAACCGGCCGTTGCCGAACAATGGGTGAGCACCGCTTTGCAGTCCAACCCTGACCTTGCCGTCGCACGCCAGGCGGTGAACATCGCCGACACCGACATCCGGATCGCACGATCCGGCCATCTGCCGACGCTTGATCTGGTCGGCACATTGAACAGAAATATCAATAACGAGCAGACTCTTACGGTGGCCGAGCAGTTCAATCAGGTCACCACCAGTGAATCCGACACATGGCAGGTTCAGCTGCAACTCAACGTACCGATTTTCTCGGGATTTGCAGTCCGGTCGAGAACCCTCCAGGCTCGGGCCAATCGCGGGGTGGCCAGCGAAGAGCTGGATCTCAATCAGCGCCAGACTGTGCGCACGACCGAAAACGCATTCCGTGCCGTGATCGCCGGCATTCGCCAGGTCGAAGCATTGAACCAGGCCTTGGTCTCGGCCGACAGCGCACTGGAAGCGACCAACGCCGGGTTTGAAGTCGGCACCCGCACCATCGTTGACGTGCTTCTGGCGGAGCAGCGTTTTTTTCAGGCCCAGCGTGATTACTCCAATGCGCGCCACCAGTTGATTCTCGA
>JAIVHD010000157.1 GCA_020201235.1 Lysobacteraceae bacterium | reverse complement strand
GCTTCAATCCCGTTCGAAGTCGACCAGCTCAACCTTCAGCCAAACACGCGCCCGGCGCAGATCGCGAATGACGGTGCGGCTGGAAATCCCAAAAATTTCGCCGATTTCCTCGACCGTGTAGCCAGCATAGAGCTGTGCAGCCAGGGCCTCGGTCATGCGGCGGTCGTGATCAGCCATGCGCTCAAGCGCCTCTTCCACGGCAATGATTCGGGCCAGGTCGTCGGCTTCAATGCCGTAGTCGGCTTCCTCGAAAGTCTCCCGGACCTGGTCGCCGCCGCGCTTGGCGGCCAGGTGTTTGCGGGCGTAGTCGAGGATTAACTGACGCATCACACAGGCGGCCAGGCGCTGGAAGTGCAAGCGATTCTCGATCTGGCCCTTGGCGTTGCCGCGCAACTTCAAAAACGCCTCGTGGACCAGGGCCGTCGTCTGCAGGGTGGCGCCACCGCCAAAGCGCCGTCGCTGTGCTCTTCCGATACGCTTGAGATCGTCGTAGACCATCGGCAAAAGCCGGTCGAACAGCTCCGGTGAGCCCTGGATCTCGTCGAGAAGGCGGGTGACTTCGGCCTGCTCAATCGGCGTGTCGAAGTGCTCAGTCACCATGCGGCCCGCCGCCCGAGCCTGCGATTCGCGCGTTGATCTGCTCGATCAGTAACTCAGTCTTTCCGATTTCCGGATGCGATTGACCATCGTAGTTTTCCTGCAGGACATCCAGACTCGAGCTCGCCCATTCCCGAGCCAGCTCGGCCTTGCCCGCCGCCAGATAAAGCGCGGCGATCTTGCGCTGCGAAATGCCGATATCCGGATGTCGGCCCCCGGTCAGTTCCAATCGCAGATCGAGCGCTTCGTGATGAAGACGCAGCGCGTCGTCGGGCCGACCCTGGATGTTGCGCAGATCGGCCAGATTCGACAGCGTTGCCGGCAGGCGGATGGTGCGAGCGATTTCAGGATCTCGAAGCGTGGCGAGCGCCGTCTCGTAGAGCGCTTCAGCTCGCTTGAGGTCACCCTGACTTGCCGCGGCCAGTCCCAGAGAATTCTGTGTGCCCGCAACATCCGGGTGAAGGATGCCGAAGGCAGCGACCCGCGCGTCCAGCGCCCGTTCCCACCACTCGATCGCCCGACTCGTTCGGCCCTGCCGCCAGTGCAGGCTCCCCATGGTGTTCAGGTTGGCCGCCCGATGGGGATGGTCGACGCCGAGCATTCTTTCCTGGACTTCGATCAGGTCGGAAAGCAGTCCCTCCGCTTCGGCGAAACGCGCTTGCTCCATCAGTAGCCAGGCCAGGTTGGTCTGGCTGAACATGACCCTTGGGTGATCCGTACCGAAGTGCACGACCAGGAGATCGATCGCCCGGTTGAAATGGTCAATGGCATCGTCGTAGCGGCCGTCATAGAACGCGGCGGCGCCCAGATTGTTATGCACCGCAGCCACCAGGGGTGTTTCCGGCAAAATGCGCTCGCCGAGCGCCAGGGCACGCTCGAGCACCGCGATAGCCTCCGACAGCCGGCCGCCGGCTTTGAGCAGTGCTCCGCCGAGTCCATGGAGCGCTTCCACCCTCAACTCCGATGCCGGTTCTTCAATCAGCGCCAGGCCACGTTGGTAAAGCTCGACTGCCTCACCTGGCTCGCCCATCTGGAGGTGAATATCCCCGAGCTGCGCAAGCGTGGCTACGGCTGAAGACGACAGCACGCCATCATCGGATTCGTGAATCGCCAGGGCCGATCGGACCAGTTCCTCGGCACTGGTGTAGTCGCCCAGGTTCATCTGCACGCGGCCCAGCACCCGGTACATCTCCGACTGAACGTCCGGCGGCCCGTCCAGTTGATCAGCTCGCTCGATGCCCGTATCCAGAAGCTGACGCGCGGTGATTTCTTCGCCGCGGGCCGTGCCTGGATCGGCCTGCTCGAACAGGCCGACCAGAAAGTCGCTGACCTCGCGAGATTTCACCACCTCGCGCTCGGCCCGGTCACGCTGCGCCTGCGCCCGATCACGTTCAACAGCGGCTACTTGGGCCTGCCACAGCGCGCCGGTCAGCGCCAGGCCAATGGCGAAGAACGCCGCCGTGCCGGCGGCGACTGACAGGCGGTGGCGCTGAACGAATCGCCGCAGAAGATAGTTACGGGTCGCCGGCCGGGCGCGAACCGGCTGGCGGCACCGAAAACGATCAACGTCCTCCAGAAACTGCGAAATGCCGTCGTAGCGGCCATCCGGATCCTCGGCGCAGGCCTTGGAAATGATGGCCGAGAGATCATCGCGATTCGTAAGATCGGCCGGCAGCAGCTCGGCGGCGGGCCGGTCTCCGTCCGGAAGCCGACCGCTCAGCAGCCACCCCAGCAGCACGCCCAGCGACCAGACATCCGATAGCGTCGACACGGCCTCGCCGCGCAACTGTTCCGGCGCCGAGAAGGCCGGCGTCATCGCCAGTCCGGCAGGTTGTTCGGAGTCAATACCGGCCTCGATCAGACGCGCAACCCCGAAATCGAGCAGGCGCACTTCGCCTTCGTCGGTCACACGAACGTTGGCCGGTTTGAGATCGCCGTGTACCACCCTGCGCTGATGCGCGTGGGACACGGCGCTTGCCATCTGCGTAAACAGGTCCAGACGCGCTATCAAATCAGGCTTCTCGTCAGTGACATACTCGTCGAGATCGCGCCCGGGAATCCACTCCATTACAAGGTAGGCATGGCCATCTTCGGTCGTACCGCCGTCGATCAGCCGGGCGATATTGCGATGGCTGAGGCGGGCCAGCAGCTGGCGCTCGATCGCAAGCTGCTGATCGAGCCCCGCGCGTTGCAGGCG
>JAIVHD010000377.1 GCA_020201235.1 Lysobacteraceae bacterium | reverse complement strand
GACAATGGCAAATTCAACCGCTACCGATGCCAAATGCCTCGCCGTTGTAAATACGCCGTATTCATGACTGTTCGCCGCTGGGCCCGGCATGCGCTATCAAATCCTTCACGAGGGGCAGCATAAAGTCAACAATTTCGGGTTGAGCGCTTTCGGTCGGATGAATGCCGTCCTGCATCAGCATGCCGGGCCGGTCGAACAGGTGTTCGAGAAAGAAGGGCAGCAGTGGCACTTCCAGGCATTTCGAAAGCTTCGGGTAGACCGATTCGAAGCGATCGATGTAGACCGGACCCAAATTGGCGGGCAGGCGAATCTGCATCAGCGCGACGCTGGCGTCGGCAGCGCGACTCTTGCGGATGATTGCGGCCAGGTTGCTTTCGAGTTTGGATGGACTGAGGCCGCGCAGACCGTCGTTCCCGCCTAGAATGACGATCACAACATCCGGGCGGGTTTGCTGGAGCAGCGCGTCGATGCGGGACAGCCCCCCGGCCGAGGTGTCTCCGGAAATACTGCCGTCGATGACCTCAACCCTGTCGCCCAGGCGCTGGTTCAGTTGGTGTACCCAGCCGGCTTCACGCGGCATGTTGTAGGCATCTGAAAGGCTGTCGCCCAGAATGAGCACGCGTTCGGCCCGGGCGGGTACGGCGTAGCCGGAAGCCAGCACGAGCACAATCGCCCAGATTATCCAATGCAAAGGTCCTAAACATTTCATGACTCGATCCACTCCAAGTGCAAACTCCGCGTCCGGCTCGCCGTTGAAGGCCGCCGGCGTCGGCTTTGCGGTCGATGCGCCCGGCGGGCGCCTCCAGATCGTCAACGATATCAGCCTTGAGCTGAACGCAGGGCAAACGCTGGCAATCGTCGGCGCTTCTGGGTCAGGAAAGACTACGCTGCTGGGCTTGCTGGCCGGGCTGGAGCTGCCAACCGCCGGTGAGATCTGGCTCGACGGCTGCAAGCTTGATGAAATGGACGAGGACGAGCGCGCGCGACTGCGGCGCGGTCGGGTGGGCTTCGTGTTTCAGTCGTTTCACCTGTTGCCCAGTTTGACGGCGCTTGAAAATGTGATGCTGGCGCTGGAAATCGGGCGCATTGACGGTCCGCGAGAACGTGCGATGAAGGCGCTGGACCAGGTCGGTCTGAGCCATCGGTTGGCGCATTATCCGCGCCAACTGTCGGGCGGCGAGCAGCAGCGCGTGGCGATTGCGCGTGCGTTTGCCGGCAACCCGGCGATTCTTTTTGCCGATGAGCCGACCGGCAATCTTGACCGCCGAACCGGCGAGGCAGTCGCCGACCTGCTGTTCGCCCTGAACCGTGAACACGGCACCGCGCTGGTGCTGGTAAGTCATGATCCGCGGCTGGCCGAGCGCTGTGACCGGGTCGCGACCATTGACGATGGGCAGATTACCTCGAATGAACTGCGCGGCACCGGCAGCCGCTCGCCATCGAGAGTGCACGCAACAGGTCACGGGTCTTGAACAGCTTGATGCTGTCGGGCCGTCTGTTGCTGCGCCAGGGCCGCTCCGGCGCGCTCTGGATGCTGGTCGCCGGCCTGGTCGTGGCGACCGCCGCATTGGCTGCGGTCAGCCTGTTCACCGACCGCGTCGGGCGTGCGCTCGAGCGCCAGGCCGGCGAGGTTCTGGCGGCTGATGTAGTTGTTAGCGCGCGTGCCGAACTGCCGCCGGCGTTTTCCGAGCGGGCGCGCGCTCTGGGTCTCGACACGGCCGACATGATCACGCTGTCGACGGTGCTGTTTTCAGACGAGCAAAGCGGGCTGTTCGATGTCAAGGCGGTTTCCGGCGGCTACCCGCTGCGCGGCGCTCTGAAGACCGCCGAGGCCGTCGATGCTCCGGACCAAACCACACGCGATATCCCGTCGCCGGGAACGGCCTGGATCGAGCCCCGCGGTCTTCGGGCGCTCGATCTGCGACCGGGCGATCGCATTTTGCTCGGCGATCGCGAATTGATGGTCGAGCGTCTGTTGACCTATGAGCCGGATCGTGGCGGCGGTCCATTCATGCCTGTTGTTGTGGGTGGTGCTGGTCTCGATCGTGCTCGGCGCACTGGCCGGTATCGGCGGACAGTACCTGATTGCCGAGATCCTCAGTAGCCGGATGACGGCGGACCTGCCGGGTTTTCGCATCCAGCCATTGATCGGCAGTGCGATGTTTACATTGCTGATGGCCGGTGGCTTCGCGCTGCCGCCGTTGCTGTCGCTGAAACGCGTGCCGCCGATGCGCATCCTCAACCGCTCGCTGGATACATCGGCCACGCGCGGCCGTATCGTCTGGCTGCTGCCGATCATCGCGGCGCTGGCTATCCCAGTGTTTGAACTGGGTGAATTGAAGCTGGCACTGGTGATGCTCGGCGGCAGTGCCGTACTGGCCCTGGCGCTGGCGCTGGCGGCCTGGGCGGCCATCGGCCTGACCCGAAAGCTGTCGACGCGCACCCGCGGTGCCTGGCGCTTCGGGCTGGCGGGGCTGGGTCGGCGTCGCGCCGCCAGCATTTTGCAGATTACCGCGCTCGGCCTGGGCTTGATGGCGTTGCTGCTGCTGGTGGTGGTCCGGGCCGAGTTGATCGAGCAATGGCAGGCCAGCCTGCCGCCCGATGCGCCCGATCATTTCATGGTCAACATCCAGCCCGACCAGTACGGCCAGGTCAAAAACGCGCTCGAGGAGATGTCCGTTGCGCGTCTGCAGATCCGGCCCATGGCCAACGCCCAGCTGGTTTCGATCTCCGGCGACCGGCCGCCCGAAAACAGCTTTACCGGACAGGTCAACGTATCCTGGGCCGATTCGCTACCGCCGGCCAACAAAATCGTCGAAGGAACGTACTGGAGCGAAGGCGGGCGCGGCCAGGTTTCGGTCGCCAGGCGCTGGGCCGACCGGGTCGGCGTGGCGCTGGGAGATGTGATGACCTTTGACAGCGGCGGTCAGATGTTTTCGGCCACGGTCACCAGCATCCGGGATGTTCAGTGGAACTCATTCAACGTCAATTTTTTTCTGTTGCTGACACCCGAGGCCGGCGAAATCTTGCCGCACCAGTTTGTGGCCAGTTTTTTCCTGCCAAAGGGCCGCGAGCAGGCGCTGGACGATCTGGCGCGATCGTTGCCCAGCGCCAGCGTGCTTGATGTCGGGGCCCTGATCGAGCGTGTATTCGAAATCATCCGGCAGGTCAGTCAGGCCGCCCAAGTGGTTTTTGCATTCACGCTGATCGCCGGCCTGGTCGTGCTGCTGGCAGCACTCGAGGCGACGCGCGACCAGCGCCGTTCTGAGGCAGCGCTGATTCGGACCCTGGGCGCGGACAACGCCACCGTGCGCGCCGGCCTGCTGATCGAATACGCCATCATGGCCGTGATCGCCGCAGCCTTGGCAACGGTGGGTGCGGCGATCACCGGCTGGTATATGGCCAGCGAGCTGTTCCAATTCGATTACCAGCCCGGCGCAGCGCTGTTCATCCTCGGCTTTTCGGCCTCGGTGGTGCTGGTGATCGGCGCCGGATGGCTGGGTAATCGCTCGGTGCTGGCCACGCCGCCGGTCCGGATCCTGCGGGCCGGGTGATGAGATTAACGCGCGCGTCTGGCGCGCAGACCTGAGTCGATTGAACCAGGCAGTCCAGGGCGATACCCACTTCGCCTTCGTCCACACCACCACCTTGCGTGACGCCATCGCCATCGGCCTCCGGGTCGATGTCGGGTTACATTTCATTTCTGGTTATTCAGAAACCCGGCGGGCGTGAGAATCGGACGCCCTTCGTATGGGTGAAGTTGCAGCAAGTCAGAATCACGGTGATCAATAGATCGCCGTCGCCGTACAAGCCGAACCGGCGACCCGGCTGGACGTGTGCCAGCGCACGGCGCTGCCAGACCATCGTGATATTGTGACTGAAATGCATAGCAAAGGAAATTCGCGGTGTCCGATAACAACGACAAAGTCCTGCTGATCACTGGCGCGTCCAGCGGCATCGGCGCTGCTACGGCGCGGGCCGCAGCTCGACAAGGCTTCAGACTTGCCCTCTGTGCCAGATCGGAAAACAAGCTCAGCGCGCTAGTCCAAGAGATCGGTGAAGCGCAGGCGATTGCTCTACTGGTCGATGTGACCGACTACGCCGATCAGCAACGCATGGTGGCCGAGGTGATCAAGCGTTTCGACCGCATCGATGCGGTGTTCGCCAACGCCGGCACCGGCGGCGAGCCGGGCGGCTTCTCCGACGCCCCGGTCGAAAGCTGGAAGAAGATGGTCGACGTCAACATCCTTGGCGTGGCGTTTACCCTGCGCGCGACGCTGGAGGAGGTTAAGAAGCGACATGGCCACGTTGTCCTGACCGGCTCGGTGGCAGGAAGACGAACACTGGCCGGTTCCATGTATTCGGCCACAAAGTGGGCGGTTTCAGCGATCGGCTATGGGCTGCGCGAGGAGATCAAGGGGTCGGGCGTGCGCGTGACGCTGATTGAGCCGGGCATGGTGGACACGCCGTTCTTCGACGAGCCCAAGCCCGATGTGCTGAAAGCCGAAGACATCGCGCGTGCCGTCGTCTACGCGCTGACCCAGCCGGCGCACGTTGACGTCCATGAACTGATGGTGCTGCCGACCCCGCCCTTGGAGAACGCGGACTGACCGCGACAATGCCGTTCTACCAATAGAATCAGAAGTATTGCCTCATTCAGCTTATCTCTCGGCGCGTGTGGCAACAGTGCCAGAGGGTCTACCATCGAAATTGCATGGTGGCGGGCCCCGCTTTGAAGAGCTAGAATAACTTCTGGCGGGGGTGTGGCCAATGGGGTCGGTGGCCGGTTTTCCGGTTCGCTCGATCTTG
>JAIVHD010000156.1 GCA_020201235.1 Lysobacteraceae bacterium | reverse complement strand
GTTCGTGATCTTCCTGCTGCTGGTCGGCCAGTTCCGCGGCTACCGGATGCCGCTGATCGTCATGGCACCAATTCCGCTCACGCTGGTCGGCATCCTGCCCGGCCACGCGCTGCTGGGGCGCGAATTTACCGCCACCAGCATGATCGGCATGATCGCGCTGGCCGGCATCATCGTTCGCAACTCGATTCTGCTGGTGGTCTTCATCCAGCAATTGCTCGATGAGGGCGAATCGCTCGAAGACGCCGTTATCAAAGCAGGCACCATCCGCTTCAAGCCCATCGCGCTGACCGCCATCTCGGCCATGGTCGGTGCCGCCTTCATCCTGGTTGACCCGATCTTCAACGGCCTGTCGATCTCGCTAATCTTCGGCCTGGCGGTCTCGACCCTGCTGACCGTCGTGCTAGTACCGCTGCTCTACTACAGCTTTATGCCAAATCGAACGCAATCCGGCTCGAGCCCGAACGCCTGACCGATTCGGCAACGCTGGAACGGAAAAGACGCGGAACCGGGGAACCTAGAACAGGAAAGGCTGAAACCGCAGATTTCGCAGATGTACGCAGGTTATTTTTTTGGTCTGCCTCAGTTCGGTTTCAGCGACTACCGCGCAACCATTCCAACTCGATCTCGTGCTGCATATCGGCATCGCTAACGTACAGCACGTCGTCGGTAATCATCAGGCCCCAGTTGATCGCGCGCGGCAGGTTGACGGCCAGTGCATCCAGTGATGCCTGTGGCAGCAGCGCGATATTGAGGTTCTTCAGCCCGGCCACGCGCGGCAGCACCTGCCCCTGCCACACCCGCGTACTGCCGTAGGCCAGCAGCGAAACCTGATCGGCCCGGCGCGAGCACCAGGTCAGCCGGTCCGAATCCGGCCGCCCCACTTCAATCCAGTGCGCCACGTGGCCGTCCAGTGTTTTTAGCCACACTGCCGGTTCATCCACATCCGAAAGACCGCGACCAAACTCCAGCCGCTCCTCATAATAAAGCCCGAAAGCCAGGATGCGCGCCACCAGCCGCTCCTCGGTTTCCGAGGGATGGCGCGCCACCGTAACCCGGATCGATTCGTAAATGCCCCGGTCGGTGTCGGACAAGCCAAGATGCACCTTATAGGGCGTCGCCCGTAGCGCCATGAGAGATCCCAAAAAAACCAATACGCAAGTGTAGCCGCACACGGCACCCGTCATGCCGCATCATGCATCCAAAATATCGCCTCAGCCCGCTTTCTAACACGCCCTACCGCTGCCCGCAGAAATACTGGTAATCTCCCCAATGGAATTGAGCCCGGCTTATTCATGACACAACCTACTGCGGCACTCCCAGCCACCGGATCCGCGACGTTTCGCTCGGTCGCGCATCCTCACCCCACCGTCATCGACCCGCCGGGCGAGTACGTTTCCGGTGCGCTCGGTCGCAAAACGCACCGGCTCCAGCACCTGGAAGCGTCTCGTGACGGTCAGCTCATGAACAAGCCAGGCTGAGGGACCCGACGCATGACCCAATCCCGCAACCACGCGGAACACAACCCGGTCGAAGCCTTCATCGACCGCTGGCGCGATACCGGCGGCAAGGAGCGCGCCAACTACCAGCTTTTCCTCACCGAGCTGTGTCAATTGCTGGCCCTGCCCGGCCCCGAGCCGGCCGGGCCCGATCCGAAGGAAAACGCCTATGTCTTCGAGCGCCGCGTCGACATTCACCACGCCGACGGCACCGTCAACCGCGGCTACATCGATCTCTACCGGCGCGGGCATTTCGTGCTTGAAGCCAAGCAGGTCAGCGAACAGCACGAATCCAGCCGCTGGGACAAGGCCATGCTGCGCGCCGCAGCCCAGGCCGACACCTACATCCGCGCCCTGCCCGCCAAGGAAGGCCGCCCGCCGTTCCTGCTGACCTGCGACGTCGGCAAAACCATCGAGGTTTATTCGGAATTCTCCAGAAGCGGCGCGACCTACGTGCCCTTCCCCGATCCGCGCTCGCACCGCATTCACCTCGAAGACCTGCGCGACGAGCACATCCGCCAGCGCCTGGTCGGCATCTGGACCGATCCGGATTCCCTGGACCCGGCCAAGTACGCCGCGCGCGTCACCCGCGAGCTCAGCAAAACTTTGGCCCAGCTCGCAAAAGCGCTGGAAGCCGACGGCTACCACGTCGAGCGCGTCGCGCACTTCATCAAGCGCTGCCTGTTCACCATGTTCTGCGAGGACGTCGACCTGCTGCCGCGCGGCGAATTCACCGCGCTGCTGGAAAAACTCAAAAAAACGCCCCAGCACTTCACCAACGCCATCGCCTCGCTGTGGCAGACCATGAACGACGGCGGCTACAGCGGCGTGCTGAATCAGGAACTGTTGCGCTTCAACGGCAACCTGTTCCGCGATATCGACCCGATACCGCTCAAGCCCGACCAGATCGAACTGCTGATCACCGCCGGCCGGCACGACTGGAGCCAGGTCGAACCGGCCATCTTCGGCACGCTGCTCGAACGCGCGCTGGACCCGGACGAGCGCCACAAGCTCGGCGCGCACTACACGCCAAGAGCCTACGTCGAGCGGCTGGTGATGCCCACGATTATTGATCCATTGAGAGACGAATGGAAAAACGTCCAGGCCGCCGCCGCGGCGCTGGAAAACCAGGGCAAGGAAGACAAGGCCGTCGAAGAGATCCGCGACTTCCACCGCAAGCTGTGCGAGATCCGCATTCTGGACCCCGCCTGCGGCTCCGGCAACTTCCTCTACGTCACGCTCGAACACATGAAAAGACTGGAAGGCGAAGTGCTGGGCACCTTGACCGACCTGGGCGCCGGCCAGAAC
>JAIVHD010000155.1 GCA_020201235.1 Lysobacteraceae bacterium | reverse complement strand
GCCCAGATGCGTGTCAATGTCTTTCAGGTGCTGGCCGGAGACAGCCACAATTGCTTCACCATTCAGAATCATTTCAACGCGCAAAATCTGATTTACGTTGATTTTTTCCGTATTCAGCACGATCTCTTCATAGGTTGATCCGGTGTCCAGTTGCAGCTGTGCGGTGTTGCCGTAACCCACGGCGGTAAAGCTGTCGAGTTTTTTGATTGCGAAACGCATTATTTTGATCTCCTGATTTGATCTTTAACCGATGATGTCTTTAACCGGGTCAACGTTGTTCGATGCCCATACGACAATGGCCGATACAACGGCGACGATTGCAACCGTCACCATCAGTTCTGGCCCTTTTGGAATTGGTAATTTCATTTGAACCCCTTAGGTGTTGTCTTGCATGCCCAAAAATTCGAGCTTGTTATTCAATGCAAGATAAGCCACGCCCAGCGCGACCACTGCGGAAACGATCACCATCCATGTGATCATGTTGTTTGATGGTTTTTTTAAACTCATGCTGATGCCCTTTGTTGCGTTGGTTTAAAAGCGATTGCTTTTTAACAGTCAAACAAAGGGGTTCCGGAAAGTGTCAAGGGGTGTTTCCGGTAAAAAATTTCATTTACCGGAAAAAAGTTAATATTCGACGCCTTTGAAGCGCCCCGTTTTCTCGATTGAGAGCGGTACGGCACGGTTTGAACCAGCTTTGATGCCCCGGAATTTTGGCTTATTGTTTGCAAAAGTGACCTGGCCGTTGCGTATCAGCACCCCTTTGCCGCCGCGCCAGACGATGAACCGCAACTGTTCACGCGGTATCATTTCCATGCCCACGCCGATTTTTCCTGCAATGTAGCCCGCATCGTCGTCCGTCTGGTGCTGTGCAATGTGCAAAGCACTGGCATTGTTCATCAGCCCTTTGTCTACCTCTTGGCCGCGTTGTACCGTTGCCAGAATCAGCGGCCCGAATGCCATTGACTGGTTAATCAACCGGCCCCAATTGTCTTCCGCTTTCCCGGCGTTGGTCACGTTCGCCAGTTCTTCGGCCACCAGTACCGCTTGTTTTTGACGATTCCAGTTGTAGGCGCAATCGCACCAGAATTGAAAGTCCTTGCGACTGTTGGCCACAAACGCGATCTTGCCCGGCCCGGTTGTGTTTTTCAGTGCCTGCCATAACTGTTCGCGGGTTTCGCATTCGACAAATCCTAACTGCGCGTATTCGCCTTTGGGGTCGTAGGCCAGCACCCGGCTATTTTTGTTGCACACCTCTTTTACCGGGGTGCTTTTCCCGCTGCGGGTTATCCCGATATATACGATGATGCTGCCGTCCGGTCTAGTCTCCATCCGTTTCTACCTCCATTTCATAATCACGCACTTCGTCGCTCATGGCCTGCTTGGTTTGTTGCTGGACCTTTTCGCGCTCTGGCGCTTTTCGTTTGTTTTTGATTGCACCGAACAGCACCAGCGTTGCCGCGCCTGCACTGACCAGATCGCCGTATTCTTCCATGAAGTCCGTGATTGGGTTATCCGGGAATCGCTTGACGATGACGACGGCCCACGTATTGGCAAAGTCCTGTTTGACGTTTTCGTCAAGGTCGCTCATGCCGACAATACCCAGCACCATTTCCAGTGACGACCGTATTAGGTTGCCGGTAATCAGTTCCTTTGCCCGGCGGTCATCATCTGACAATATGACTTCGGCCCCGCTTTCTTCATCCGGCAATGGTTCGCCGTCTACCGTCTCGGGTTCGTCAAAATTTAGCTGCCAGTCAGCCGCGATTTTTTCCCATTCTTTTCCGACCTTTTCCGGGCTTGTGTCCACATGGTTCATGCTCTACCCCCAAATAGCCAAAACGGGCGACGTGCCTGCTTTTCCGGCACGGTTTCCGGTGCTGGCTCTGCCTTGCTTTCCGGCACCGGTGCCGGTGATTCTTCGGCGGGGTCCGGTGTGGCCGGTGCCTGGGCAAAATTCGCCAGTTCCAGCGCCGACGGCTTGCGGCTTAGTTTCTGGCCTTGCCCGGCCATGATGACCAGCCCCCGCAGTTTGTCCTGGCTGCGCTTGTCTTGGAACGGGATTTGCCCAACCTCTGGCGCAAGGCCGTAGACCCGCGCCCCGTTTGCTGTCTCATAAACTTCGAGCGGCCCGATCTTCGGATGCTCCACGTCACAGATGTATTTCGCCATGTTTCCCCCTATGGTTGAAATTACTTTTTTTTGTTACGAATCTTTTCTTCGACTGCAAAAATGATTATTGCCGCAATTCCGCCGCCGATAACTGACCCTGCCAATATTTCGATGTTTTCAATCATGCTGAACCCCCTGCTATAGATGCTTGATGATTTCGCCGGTGATGGTGTGCTGCAACCGCCCGATCTTTGCCAGCTTTTGCAGTGCCGGGAATGCCGGGGCCAGTTCCGGCAACACGTCGCCCGATTGGGTCAGTGCTCCGGCAATGCCGAATACCCCGGCGCTCTGGATTTTTTGGACCAGCGCCCTGACCTTTTCGGAATTTTTGATCTGGCTGATACTGTCCTCGATCTGCTCATTCAGCGCCGTGATTTCCATGTGCAACTCCAGCAATTCATTTTTGCTCATTGCCTTTATTTCGTCGTGCTGGCCGTCGTCGAGCGGCCCCATCTGAAAATAATCTTCTGCCATGCTTCCTCCTAGTGATGTGGCTCGTATAAAATCCCGTATTGTTCAAGCATGTACCCGGGCATCCAGTGGGCGAATGCGCCGTCTATGTAGTTGTCAAAATCGTCGTCGTCGCCCTCAATACCGCCCATTTCCAGCCATTCGTCCTCCAAATGACTGAGTGGGTGGG
>JAIVHD010000154.1 GCA_020201235.1 Lysobacteraceae bacterium | reverse complement strand
GGTAAAAAACTCATCGAGCAGTGCCGCAAAAGTCGCCTCGGCTTCAACCCCGCGGTCGAGGCACAAATGCTTGAACCAGCGGCTTCCAATTGCGACATGACGTACCTCCTCTTCCAGAATCAGTTCCAGACAGGCCACGCTTCGCGCATCGCCGGCCTGGGTCAGGCGCTTGATCATGCCCGGGGTCACGTCCAGGCCGCGCGCCTCGAGGACGCGCGGCACCAGCGCCATTCTCAGCAATGGATCATGGGCGGTTTTTTCGGCCATTTCCCATAAACCATTGTGGGCCGGCAGGTCGCCATACGCGGCACCGAGCTCGGCCAGTCGTTCATTAAGCAACGTAAAATGACGAGCCTCGTCCAGCGCGACGCTGAACCAGTCGCGATAGTACTGCGCCGGCATTCCCCGGAACCGCAGCATCGCATCAAGTGCCAGGTTGATTGCATTGAACTCAATGTGTGCGACCGCATGGATCAGCGCGATGCGCCCGGAGACGCTGCCCAGGCCACGCCGTGCGAGTTGCGACGGCGCGACAAGCTCGGGCTTGTGCGGACGCCCGACCGGTGGCGGCTCTCTGCCGGCCGCCACTTCGAAAACGAAGGAATCCAAATCCAGCCGCTGCTCCAGCGCACGAACCCGGCGACACTTGTCGACCGGGTCCGGTTCGGCCAAGGCCAGGCAGAATTCAGCCCAGTCCGCCGGCCGCTCCATCAGGACGCCTTGATCGCCTCAACCAGCGCATCGGCAAAGCCCGAGGTCGGGACTTCCGTGGCACCTTCGACCTGACGGGCGAAGTCGTAGGTCACAATGCCGTCGGCAACAACCTTTTCGAATGCCTGCTCAATGAGCCGACCGACTTCGGGCCAACCGATATAGTCAAACATCATCACGCCGGAAAACATCAGCGAAGACGGGTTGACCTTGTCCTGGCCGGCATATTTGGGGGCTGTGCCATGCGTGGCCTCAAATACCGCAACGTGGTCGGCCATGTTGGCACCGGGCGCGATACCCATACCGCCGACCTGCGCTGCTGCCGCGTCGGAAAGATAATCGCCATTCAGGTTCATCGTCGCCAGCACGTCGAACTCCTCCGGGCGCAGCAGCAACAACTGGAAGATGATGTCGGCAATGCGATCCTTAATCACGATCTTGCCTTCCGGGCGCTTGCCGTTGTGCTTTTCCCACAGTTCGTCTTCGGTAATCGTAATATCGCCAAATTCTTCGGCAGCCAGCTTGGAACCCTTGGCCGAAATCGGCTTGACGCCCAGGGCCGCATCTTCGAAAAAGCTCGCGCCCATTTCATTGCGCAGAAAATCGGCAAGCTTGCGGTTTTCCGGCGTACCCGCCTCGAACTCGATACCCGAATAGACGTCTTCGGTATTTTCGCGGAAAATTACGACATCCAGCGCCTCGGGCTTTTTCATCGGCGAGGGCACGCCCTTGTAATACTTGACCGGGCGCACGCACGCATACAGTTCCAGGGTTTGGCGCAAGGACACATTGAGCGACCGGAAGCCTTCGCCGACCGGCGTCGTCAACGGGCCCTTGATGGCCACTGTCAAGTCGCGGATTGCATCCATGGTTTCGTTTGGAAAATAATCGCCATCGTAAATTCCGGCGGCCTTTTCACCCAGAAACAACTCAGCCCAATGGACCCGGCGCTTGCCCCCATAGGCTTTTTCCACGGCAGCGTTCCAGACTTTCATGCACGCCGGCGTAATGTCGACGCCGATGCCGTCTCCTTCGATAAACCCCAGAACTGGGTCATCGGGTACCTTGAGTTGGTCGTTTTCGATCGTGATTCGGCTGCCGGATTTCGGTAATTTGACGTGCTGATAGGCCATGTTGATCCTTTACTTAACGAATGGATTGCGGTAATGCCGATAGTCTACCAGCCTCCCTGCCCAAAGCGCATCGAACATCGCGGCGCGTCGTGTCGCATCAGGACTGATGCTGCGGCCGGACCTGACGTCGACCGATCGCTGAACGGAGCAGAGGGCACCCGACTTCAGCGACGCCGCATCCAGCCAGCGCCTCCCGGGATCAACCAGTCGGGTCGCTAAACCCAGCTCGAAATTGCGCCGATTCTTAGCCTGTGGTCATCAACCGGCATCCGGCAAGGCATATTTCAAGCCAGTCGCGCAGTTGAACAGGACCGAGCGCGCGTCGCCGGCCAGCCAGCCCGAATCGGTCAGTCGTCGCCAGGCCGCGTGCGTTGCCGCGCCCTCCGGACATAGCAAAGTGCCGTGCTCGCGCGCAACGGAAATCCACGAACGTGTGATTTCGCCTTCGGACACGGCAATCGCCGTGCCGCCGGACTCGCGCACCGCTCTGAGAATCAGGAAGTCGCCGACGGCCTGGGGCACGCGGATACCCGCAGCGATGGTCGATGCGTGTTCCCAGCGACGGGCGAAGTTCTCGCCAGCCTCCCAGGCGCGCACCATCGGCGCGCAGCCGTCGGCTTGCACCGCGATCATCTTCGGCAGCGGGCCTTCGATCCAGCCCAGCTCGCGCATTTCGGCAAAGGCTTTCCACATGCCAATCAGGCCGGTGCCGCCGCCGGTCGGATAAAAGATCGCGTCCGGCAGCCTCCATCCCCATTGCATCGCAAGCTCGATGCCCATGGTTTTCTTGCCCTCCAGCCGGTACGGCTCCTTCAGCGTCGAAACATCGAACCAGCCCTCGGCGGCGGCGCGCTCGGCCAGCCGCTTGCCGCAGTCGTCGATATAGCCGTCGACCTCGACCACCTCGGCACCGGCCAAGCGCGTCTCGTCGATATTGATGCGCGGCGTGTCGGCCGGGCAATAAACCAGCGAGCGTATTCCGGCCCGGGTCGCATACGCCGCCAGCGCCGCGCCGGCATTGCCGTTGGACGGCATGCACAACCGGGTCAGCCCGAGCTCGCGCGCCATGGCCACGGCCAGCGCCAGACCCCTGGCTTTGAACGAGCCGGTTGGCAAGCGTCCCTCATCCTTGACCGTCAGCAAACCGGCATCGTCCAGCGCGATCAGCGGCGTATCGATTTCGCCCAGGCGCGGCACTCGATCGAAATCGCCCGGCGGCAGCAATTCTCGCCATTTGTAAAACCCTCCGTCGCGCGCAGCAACCTGATCTCGATCCACGGCCGCAGCCACCTCATCGAGCCGATAGCGCACCAGCAGCGGCCGCCCGGCCTCCGAGAGGCGATAAGTCGGCCCGGCCTCGACGCGCGTGCCTTCGAGACTACACTCAAGATGGGATACGAATGGGTTCATGGGTCGGTCAACTCGGCCAGGAGCGGGCGTTTGATCAGCCGATAGCATACCAGCGGGGCGGGGTTACAGCGACTCGCGTGCCAGCGGCATGGTCATGCAACGGCAGCCGCCACCTCCGCGGCTGAGTTCAGCGCCGTCGATGCTGACCACCACCCGTTCAGGGATGGGCACATCGCTGCCGATCACCTCGGCCGCGTCAAGTACCTCGAACCCGGCGTTCGACAGAGCTTCAAGCGTGTACATATTGTGTTTGTAACCCAGAATCTGACCCGGCCCAAACGCGAAGAAATTAGCACCACTTGCCCATTGCTCTCGCTCCTGGTGAAAAAGGTCGCTGCCGCCACAGGCGATCGGTTGTAGGTCGACTCCAAGGGCTGCAAGCGCGCTGAGCAGATCCGGGTACTCGCGGATACGGGCGCCATCGCCGCTGCCGAACCTGCAATGGAACGCCCGACAGCTTCGGTTTCCGGTAATCAGGGGCGGAAACACCACGCATTTATCGCGATCGACCATCGTGAAGAGCATGTCGAGATGAATGGTCGCGCGGGTCTTGGGGATTTCGACAACAATGAAGTCAGTCACCGGGCCCTGGCTGGCGATCGAGCGCATCAGGCGGTCGATACCGCCCACCGAAGTGCGCTCGCCGTAGCCGATCACCACCAGATCCTTTGAATATCGCTTTCAGCAGCAGGGCCTCGGCGGCCCGGGCCCGAAAAGCCATCGAGCCGATCACGACCCGGTCATTGACGCACATCGTCGCGTCACGCGTAAAAAACGTGTTCGGTAACGGCGGGATGGCATATCGGGAAGGGTCCAGGTACTTCTCCAGGCTGTCCGGATGCTTCGGCGTGCCCTCGATCAACTGGCGCGCCAGCGGTGCCGAATCCATATCGATCAGTTCGGCAATAACCTCGGGGCAATCAAACAGACTTGCCAGCTCTTCGATCAGCGCGCGCCGAATTCGTTGCTTTTCAAGAACATCGGAAAGCAAATCGCGAAATTCAATGACCTTGGCGACCTGATCCAGAACCCCTTTGAGTTGACCATGTTCACTGAGTGCCAGCGGCAGATTCAGAATGTCGTCGTACAGCACCTGGGCGGCGGTCGCCGGCGTCATGTTCTCCATCTCCTCACCCGGAGTATGGACAACAACTGTTTCCAGCGCGCCTATTTCAGAATTCAAATTGATGTGAATGGACATGCGTCTTCCATTTGATAGAGATGAAAAGTTGCCGTGTCGGGGCTTGACCGGGTTCGGGGGACGGCAGTCGCACGGCCGCAATGTTCGAGCGACCGACCGCTGTTGGCTTTTGACCGTGTTCAATTCAAGCGCCGCGCGAAACCATCATGATATAACGGAATCATAACGAGAGCGAACCAGCGCAATCATCGGCCCGGAATCGACCGGATCAGTCCCAGGGGCAGCCCATGATCAATCATCATTCATGGGTTCAAGCGGCCCGCCAGCCGGCATATTGGCGGGCGGAGGTTTCGCAACGCATGGGGGCATGCCTGCCGTGCCCGCACCACTTTCGACCGAAAATCCCCGACCGACATGCGGTGCCGCCAATTGCCAGCAGGGTCTTTTTTTGCTATCTTCGCGCAACATTAACGAAGTGTGGCAATTCAATGCGTGTACTCATCCTGATCGTTGGACTTTCTCTGGCCGGCCCTGCGCTGGCGAACTGCAAGGAAGATTACCTGGAGTTTCTGAATGCGTTCGGCGACCTCCGTTTTCAGCGCATGCTGCTGGAGACCGAATCGGATGGTCCGATGACCCAGGAAGAAAAGCAGGACCGTGTTCAGGTTCTGCTCAACAAGGCTCAATCGACCCGTGGACTGATCGACAAGGTTCAGGACGCCTGTCAAGACAATCCGCAATTTGTCGACGCGGTCACCAAGGCGGAAGCTTACGTCGACACTTATGAAGAGGATTTAAAGGCCCCCTGAAGCCCGACGCGCACACGTAGCGCGACCGTCTCGGTATGGCAAGAAACAAGCCTCGGCAGGTGCCGCCGACCATGATCACCGGCTTCGCCGCCCCACACCCTCGGGTTTCGAAAAGTCGAGTCGCTCAATTGACCGGGTAAAACTTCGAGCTTCGGACATTGGCAGAAATGAAGCGGAGCGCCTGTCTCGGAATCCAGCCTCAGTGCTCTACCAACTGAGCTATTCCCGCAGACAAGACCCGTAATTTTAAACTGTCATTCTCTTCTGTCAATAGTTTTTTAGACATTTTTCAGAAAACAACCCGATTCCAACCCGGCTCGGGTCCCTGCATCGCACCTTGAGCGGCGTTGTCCGCCCTCCCCGGACAAGCGCTGGATAAACCCCAACGTTGCATCAATTTCCGGGGTTGCAAGCCCGTCAAGTCGCGTTTCCGAGGCTGCACCCGCGTTCCGCGTTCCGCGCAACGCGCATTGTACTACCGGATGCACGGCTGCACGACTCTTCCGCAAGGGCCCGCCGCAAGCAGACTCACGACCAGGCTGCAGGTCGGGGCCATAGCACGCGGCCAATCCTGAATTATACAATTCCAAGCAGGTACACTACGCGGCCCCGTCCGGCATCTTTCGAGGACGCTGGCCTAGAAAGCCAAGGAACGGATCCGAACCGACATTGCCCCATTCAGCCCTCTCCCAAAGCCAGAACACGGAATTCGATCCTGCCAGATTAGCTGACGACGGCGTGACGGTCATTATTCCGACCCTGAATGAAGTCGACAATATCGGCCCGATACTGGATCGCCTGCTCAGTCTCGAGGCGCTGTGCGGCCGGCTTGAAATCATCGTCGCCGATGACCACTCCGACGACGGCACGCTCGATGAAGTGCGAGCGCGCCAGCGCCGGCATCCTGTTTTCGTGTCGCAGCGCCGGGGTCCGCCCGACCTGGCGGCCTCGGTGCTCGAAGCCGCCAGGCTCGCCAGGGGACGCTGGTGAACCGCGCTACTGGCCGCACTCGAACCCACACGGGCAGGCTACAAGGTCCTGCTCGAATTGTTGGTCAGGACGCAACCCGAACCATCGGTGGTCGAGATTCCGTTCATTTTTAACGACCGGGACAAGGGCGATTCAAAGATGAACAGTCGCGTTCAATGGCTGTTCGTCCGCCGGCTGGCCGCGCTCGGCGGCGCGCGCATGACGCTGGGCAATCTCTCGCGTTTCGGGCTGGTGGGCTTGAGTGGAGTCGCCGTCGATCTGCTGGTTTTTTGGTGGATGCAAAGTCTGGGCACGGGACTTGCAACGGCCCACTGCACGAGTTTTCTGGTCGCGACCGCCAGCAATTTCGCGCTCAACTACCGCTGGACATTTGCTCGCGAATTCGACACCGAACAGGCACCCTTAAGGCGCTATGGTGCCTTTTTAGTGGTTGCGCTGCTTGCGCTGGTTTTGCGGGGTGGCATTTTTGCCTGGTTGACCGGCGGACTGGGTGCCGCAGCAGGAATCGCCATTCTGCCGGCTGTTGCAATGACTGCGGTCGTCAATTACCTTGGCTCGATCTTTTATGTATTTCCGGCCCAGCGCCGGGGAAGCCGGCCGGAAATCCGGTGGCGAATAGCGGCGCTGGGCTTGATTTCGTGCTCGCTGCTGTTGCGCTGGCTCTACCTCGGCCAGGCCGAGTTAATTTTCGACGAAATGTATTACTGGACCTACACGCTACATCCAGCGCTGTCCTACCTCGATCATCCGCCCCTGACCGCCTGGCTGATTGCACTGGGTACCGCGCTTGGTGGCGACAACGCCTTTGGCGTTAGGCTGCCGACGCTGCTACTCGGCCCGTTAGCCCTGGTTTTCGCCTACTTGTATGTGCGCGATCTGCTCGACAAGACCCGAGGCTTGATCGCGGCCATGCTGGTGGCGGTAGTGCCCGCTTGGTTTGCCAGCGGCTTTCTGATGACCACCGACGCGGCACTTTTTTCCGCCTGGCTCGCCGCCCTGTATTTTCTGCAGCGCGCGCTTTTGCAGCGCGATGCAGGGGCCTGGCTGGCCGTGGGTGCGAGCATTGGCATTGGCGCGCTATCCAAATACACCATCGTGTCTCTGGCACCGGCAATCCTGATCTTCATCCTGATCCACAAGCCTTCGCGCGGTTGGCTGCTTCGCTGGCAGCCATGGGCCGGGGGCGTGATCTCGCTGGCAATCTTTTCGCCGGTATTGGTCTGGAACGCACGCCATGACTGGGCATCGTTCACGTTTCAATCCAGCCGAAGAATCGTCGAGGATCCCGGCTTCAACAGCCATTGGGTCCCGATCCACGGCATCGTCATGCTGGCACCGCTGGCCGGGCTGGCCGCACTCTATCTGCTGGGACCGGTACGCCGACGGCTTTGTCCGCAGCCGGCTGCGCGCCGCTTCATGTTGACGATGACGCTGGTTCCACTGTCGATCATCGTGTTTTTCGCGACCCTGACTGAAACACGCTATCATTGGGTGGTGCCCGTCTGGCTTGGCTTGCTGCCGCTGCTGGCGGCCAGCGTTGCCCCGCCTCAGACACGGGCCGGCAACGTCGCGCGGCAAGAGGAAAAGCCCCTGATTTGGCTGCAAACTCTTTGGCGACCGGTGCTGCCGATGTCGCTGGTCTTAATCGGGCTCAGCCTGCACTACGTTTCGCTTGGGCTGCCCGGACTTGGGTGGCGGGAACATCGGCTGGGATATCTGGGCTGGCCCGAAATCGCCCGCTCGGTGCATGAATTGGAAATCGAAATAGAACAGGCCACGGGCCGGCGTCCGATTGTTGCCGGCATGGCCAAATGGGGGATTTCGTCAGCGCTGGCCTTTCACGACGTTGATCAGAGGCGCGACAACATCACCGCGCGCAACCTGGTCGGCATGAGCGGCTCGCAATGGGAGCGATGGTTCGATCGCGACAGTGACCCGTCGCGACCGGTGCTGCTGGTTAGCCACGAACGCAAACTGATTGACGAAAGCTGGCTGGAGCTGGCGCTGGTCGAGCTTGGTCCGTTGCAGTCTCGTCCCGTCCATCGCGATGGCCAGGTCATCCAGCGGTTGTATTTTCGGATCGGCGCAGGCTTTCGCACGGAAATGGTGCGCTACCCGGGCCACATTCCGTAGAAATGCGACCGAGCCGGTGCGATTGCGCCGCAAATATACGCTTTACCGATCTTTTTGCTTGGAATTCGGGCAAAAAGCTGGCAGAATAACAAAGCTTTAACAAACCAAGAGGCCTCATGGCAAAAGACGAACAAATCGAGATGGAAGGCAAGGTCCTGGAGACATTGCCGAACACGATGTTTCGTGTTGAACTCGACAATGGTCACATCATCACAGCGCACATTTCCGGGCGCATGCGAAAACACTACATTCGAATTTTAACCGGCGATCGGGTTAAGGTCGAAATGACGCCTTACGACCTGAGTAAAGGCCGCATTACCTACCGCATGAAATAAGGCTTCCTGGCTCTGGCCAGGCGTCGATCAGCCCGGCACAACTTCGATCGAGGATTTCGGCATCATCAAATCGAGGCCCTTGTCATTCTCGTCGACGTCTACGCGCACGACTCCACCATGCTCACTCAACTCGCCGAACAACAATTCGTCGGCGAGTTTGCGCTTGATGTGCTGCTGGATAATACGCTTCATCGGCCGCGCACCCATCGCCGGGTCGAAACCGTGCCGCGCCAGCCATTCGCGTGCTTCGGCCGTAATTTCAATCTGGACATTCCGGTCGGCTAGCTGATTTTCAAGTTCCATCATGAACTTGTCGACGACCTTGAGGATTACGTCGAAC
>JAIVHD010000376.1 GCA_020201235.1 Lysobacteraceae bacterium | reverse complement strand
CATCTGGCGCGGCGGCAAGAACAGGTCGTCGCCATCCGCGTCGGGAATCACAAAGCCGAAGCCGTCGGCATGGGCGCTGATGCGTCCGCGGACCAGATCCATGTTTTGCGCCAGACCATAGGCGGCCCGCCGGTTGCGCACGACCTGGCCTTCAGCGATGAGTTCGAGCAGGATCGGCTTGATCACGCGGTCGGAGCCGGCGTGATCAAGACCAAGGGTTTCGGAAAGTTCGCGCCTTGTGATCGGGTGCCCGGAATCGCGAAGAAGTTTCAGAATAGTCTGACGATTGATTTGCAAGTCGATTGATTCCCGTTTGGTTTTCGCGCTATTGTAGCCGCTTAGCCGGCGGGTGAACCGGGTTGACCGGAACAGCAGTTTGCCCCTATTCTCGAATAATTCCGATTCGGACTCAGCCAACCCAGACATGATAAAACCTTCCAAATGGTATCCGTTGCTGCCCGCTTTGTTGCTAACCGCGCTGTTGTCGGGCTGCGCAGTCGATCCGCACTCGCCGCAACAGGATCGGCCCGAACCGCCCGAGCCGAGCTTTCGCGAACCATCGCCGTCCGATCCTTTTGCGGCCATCGATGCGGCCTTCGAACGCCTGTCGCTGGATCGTTACCGGGCACCGCAGAATGCCGAGGCTCCCGTTTCGCGCATCTGGCCGCGCCTGATCGAACGGTTCCGCATTGCCGATTGTCCGGCCGATAGCAGCTCGGCCGACTGGGCTGACTGGTACGCGAGCAACCCCGAGTACATGCAGCGTGTGTTGTCCCGGGCGCGTCCGTGGCTGCACCATATCGTGAACGAAATCGAGGCTCGCGATTTGCCGGGCGAGCTTGCTCTTTTGCCGGTGGTCGAAAGCGCGTTCGACCCGTTTGCCTATTCGCACGGCCGGGCGGCCGGACCGTGGCAATTCCTGAGCGGCACGGCGCGCGACTTCGGTCTCTCGATCGACGACTGGTACGACGGCCGCAGGGATGTTCTGGCTGCCACGACTGCGGCACTGGATTACCTTGAATACCTCAATGGGCTTTTCGACGGCGACTGGTCTCTGGCACTGGCAGCGTATAACGCCGGCCAGGGCCGGGTGCGACGCGCCATGCGCCGCAATGCCGCGCTCGGTCGAGGGCTCGAGTGGCACCAGTTGCGTTTGCCGCGCGAGACTTTGGGCTACGTTCCGAAGCTGATCGGACTGGGCTGCCTGTTCCGGGATACCGAACGCTACGCGTTCGAATTGCCCGAGTTCAAGGACCGGCCGCGAATCGAGACGATCCGTCTGGCGGGCCAGGTCGATCTGGTCGCGCTGGCCCTGAGTGCCGAACTGGATCTGGCCGAACTGGTTGGGCTCAATCCCGGGCTCAATCGTCACATGACGCCGCCGGGCAACGGCTATCGCCTGATCGTGCCGGTCGAGCTGGCCGAGCGCACACGCGCAGCCCTTGCCGATCTCCCGGAGCGCCGATCGGCGGCGGGTTGGCAGTCGATTACGGTCAAGCCCGGCGACAGTCTGTCGAGGCTGGCGCGACACCACGGCGTCACGATCGCAGCGCTGCGCCAGGCCAACCGACTGGACGGCGACCGGGTGATCGCCGGCCAGTCGTTGAATTTGCCCGGGCTGGTCGATCTGGAAGCCGTTGGCGGTGACGCCGATTACCAAGCGGCTTACCGCCAGTTGATCGCGCTGCAGCAACAATTATTGCCAACTGATCGGTTTGTTCATCGCGTCGGCTCTGGCGAGAGCCTGTGGTTAATCGCACGGCGCTACGGCGTCGGCGTCGGGGAAATTCAACGGATGAACGGCATGGGCGCGTCGACCCTGATTCGGCCTGGCCGGCGCCTGGTGATCGAAACCGGCCGCAAGGTCGAGCCGCCGATCCGGTCGACCGAGCGCTACGTTGTGCGCAGCGGCGATTCGCTGTGGACGATCTCGCGCCGTCAGCGCGTCGGCCTGCAGGAACTGATGCGCTTGAACGGACTTGACCGGGATAGCGTCCTGCGCCCGGGCCAGCGTCTGCTCATCCGGAGCGGTGAGGATGCGTGAACGAGTGACTTTTCCGCAAATCACCCGGTTTGTGCTGGCCGGCGTGTTTGTGCTGTCCGTGTCGGGTTGTGCGCTTGCCGATGACAGCGCGGCCGGCGACAACAGCGCGCTGCGGCTCAGCGGCAAAGCGGTCCAGGGTGGATTGATCATCGGCCAGGCATCTCCGGATGCCGAGGTCAGGCTCGATGGCCAGCTGCTGGTGCGTTCGTCCGACGGTCGTTTCCTGATCGGTTTCGGCCGTGACGACCACGATGCGCGCGTGCTTGAAGTCGAGTGGCCGGATGGCCGCAGCAGCCGCCGCCGGCTGGTTCCCGAAGTGCGCGAATTCGACATTCAGCGCATTGATGGGCTGCCGTCGGCCCAGGTCAACCCCAATCCGCAATCAATGGAACGCATTCGTGCCGAAGCCGAACTCACCCGCCAGGCACGCCAGCGTGTTGATGACCGTAGCGATTTTGCGGGCGGCTTTGACTGGCCGGTCACCGGTCCGGTCACCGGCGTGTATGGTTCGCAGCGCATTCTCAACGGCCAGCCGCGCAGCCCGCATTGGGGCATTGATATTGCCGCGGCGGTAGGAACTCCTGTTCTGGCACCCGCTCCGGGCATTGTCACGCTGGCGCACCCGGACATGTATTTTTCTGGAGGCACCCTGTTGATTGATCATGGCCTGGGCCTTAGTTCGGCGTTTCTGCACCTCGAGCGTATCCTGGTCGAGCCGGATCAGCGGGTCGAGCAGGGCGAGGTGATTGCCGAGGTTGGTGCCACC
>JAIVHD010000375.1 GCA_020201235.1 Lysobacteraceae bacterium | reverse complement strand
TAATACGATGAAGATGACCAAACGCGGCCCGACCAGCGTGCTGGTGCATTATCTGCGCTATCTGGGTGGCAATACGATCACGGTTGCCGCCGGATTTGTGTCGTTCCCGTTTATGACCCGGCTGCTGGACAACCAGCAGTTCGGCATTCTCGGCTACTACGAAGCCTGGTTGCTTCTGGTCACCGGCGTGCTCAAGCTGGCCTATCGGTTCATGAACTTTTTCGTCGAGGTGCTGTTCGGCATCAGCATCTCGACCAACTCCCGAATTGGGCGCGGCTTTTACATTGGTCATTTTGGCGGCATCGTGGTCCACGGCGATCTGGGTGAAGGCTGTTCGATCGGCCAGGGCGTTACCATCGGTTCGCGCGGTGCGGGGCGTTCCGACGGCTACCCCAGTATCGGCAAACGGGTCTACCTTGGGGCGGGTGCAATGGTGATCGGTCGAGTGCATGTGGGCGATGATGTCGTGGTGGGCGCAAATACCGTGGTGGTCACCGACATTCCGGCCGGCTGCCGGGTGGTCAGTGCCGCGGTTCGGATTCTGCCACCAGTTATCACCAGGAAACCTGTTGCAGCGCCGGCATCATCTCGCGCCCGTCGTTCCGGTTCAGTGCGGTAGCGAACAGATGTCGAGTGCTTCAAGGCATCAACCTGATCACTGCCGGAATGGAAACTGACCTTGATTAACGAGCGAGTTTTGAGCAACTTGAGGGCGCGCTTTCTTGCGCCTGGCACCGCCGTGCCGAAGATGACGCAACGGGAGTCTTCGCCATCGCTGCGGGTCGAGGTCATCGCGTCGCCTGCCGCATTTTCTGACCTGAAGCTTGAGTGGAATGCGCTGGTCAGTCGAACAGACGATCAGGTCTTCTATCGACATGAATTCATCGAGACCTGGTTGAGACACTTTGCAACCGGCAAGTGGCGGATCCTTGTGCTGCGCGATATTGCCGATCGCCTGGTTGCGGCTCTGCCACTGCTGTATGGCTGGACGCGTCTGCACGGCTTGCCGCTGCGCCAGCTGCGCGGCGCGGCCAACCCGCATTCGGGCCGATTCGACCTGATCGCCGACCAGCCGGAGCATGCCAGTGCCGCCTTCCTCGATTACCTGGCAGGCCAGAGTGACTGGGATGTGCTGATCCTGACCGAGCTGCCGCACCAGGGTTGCTCAAAAGCGCTGGAACGGGTCGCCGGCGACCGGGGTTTTCCGACCGGGCGCTGGCGCGCGATGCAATCACCTGGCTGCGTGCTGCCCGCCACCGGGTCAGAGCTGGAAGGGCAGCTGTCCAGCCACTTCCGGGCCAACCTCAGGCGTCGGCGTCGGAAGTTGGAGGGGCTGGGCGAGGTGCGGGCTGAACGTTGTTCCGATTCGGCCGAGCGGGTCGAGGCGGGCATCGAACTTGAGCGTCAAGGCTGGAAGGGTCGTGCCGGGACCGCCATCGCCCAGGATGTCGCTACCTGCGGCTTCTATACCGACCTGGCCCGGTCGTTTGGCGCTCAGGGCAAACTGGCACTTTGGGCGCTTTACCTGGATGAACGCCTGATCGCCTTTCAGTTCGGCCTCGAACACCAGGGCAGTTATGCGCTGCTCAAGCCGGCTTACGACGAGTCGCTTGCCCGTTACAGCCCCGGTCAGTTGCTGATGGCCGAGGTCCTGCGTGATGCGATTTCCAGGCGCCTGAACCGTTTCGAGTTTCTGGGTGAGGACATGCCCTGGAAACGGGACTGGTGTGCAGAATCCTGCGGGCGCTCAAATTCAGTCTGTTGCCGCGCCTGCGCACGATGACACGGAGCACGAGCCGATGATTCCGTCGCGCTTGATTCCCGATACCCCGACCCTGTATCCGTCCATGCTCTTGGGGCGGCCCAGGGCCAGCCGCCGGCCACCGTTTTGCGGTGGTGATGTGCGTTGGTACTTTCTGGCCCGAAACGCCATTTTCGAAGCATGTCGCTTGCTCGACGTTGGATACGGCGAGGTACTGATGCCGGCCTATCATCACGGGGTCGAAGTCGAGGCTGTCGTGGCGGCCGGGGCATGCCCGAAGTTCTACCGGGTGGATGCCCATTGGCAAGTCGATCTGAAGGATCTCGAGCGACGAATCGGGCCGGAGACAAAAGCGCTTTACCTGATCCATTACGCAGGCTTTCCCGGCCCGGCGGCGCAGATGCGTCAGCTGGCCAACGAACACGGACTCGTCCTGATCGAGGACTGCGCCCTCTCGCTGTTATCGTGCGATGGTGTGTCCGACCTGGGCCGTTGCGGCGATGTCAGCATTTTTTGCCTGTACAAGACCTTGCCGGTGCCCAATGGCGGTGCGCTCAAGTTCAACCGGCCACGACGCGGCGAGTGGATGCCGCTGCGGGCGCCGCCGCTGGCCACGGTGGTTAGTCTGACGCTGTCATCCCTGTTGCTGAACCTTGAAATGAGGGCCGGGCGCGCCGGCAGTCTGCTCAGGGCCGGCATCAGGCGCATGGCTCATTTGCTCGTACGTGCATCCGGCGTCGACCGGGTTGCCGTCGGTACCATGCACTTCAATCCCGAGCATGCTGATCTCGGAATCTCGCCCCTGTCACAGGCCATCGCCGAACGTCAGCAGGCCGATCGCATCGTGGCTACCCGTCGACGCAACTACCTGCTGCTGCACGATCGAGTCAAGTCTCTTGCACCGCCGTTGTTCGAGCGCCTGAACCCCGGTGTGTGCCCCCTGTTCTACCCACTCTGGGTCAGTGACAAGCCCGCCATGATCGAGCGCCTGGTCGAACGGGGGATACACGCCGTGAATTTCTGGGGTGAACATCATCCGGCCTGCAATCCGGCCGAATACCCGGAAGCCATGCGCGCGCGCCGACATATCCTTGAAATTCCCCGTCATCAGGATCTGTCACTGGCCACCATGAACTGGATCGCCGAGCAGGTGGAGCTGGAATTGCGCGGCTGTGAACTGAAGCAGCCCCCTCCGTCGTCGCCGATGGTTGGTAATGAGCCACTCCGTAACGACACCGTCGTGCCTGCGCAGAGTTGTTCAGATGCTTTGGGGCAAAGACTGGAGGCGCATGTGCTGATGCGACCGGCAGGGCAACAGACCCCACCGACGATTGTGGGTTCAGGGGGGCGGCTGCCCGGTATCCGAATCCGGAATGGCGCCGGATTCATGCGGCCTTGTCCGATCTCGAAACCGCGAGCCGATGCCGACCGGTTCGACCGGTTCAATCGAGTCTGTCGCCTCGATTGCGCCAATCGTGCCCGGACTGCCGGCGGGACGCGGCAGGCCCCGGAAATCGCCGGGCAGCCGGTCCCCGACGCTGGCCGCGCCGATCAGCGGGCTGCCGGCCAGCGGCGTCGGGTCGAAGTTGTCGACATCCGTGCTGCGGATGCCGGCACTGCGCGGGCACAGATTGTCGGGGGCGCAGATGCCTCGATGGGTATTGACGACCAGGTTGGCGCGCCAGGTGATGTCGATGTTTTTCTGAGGGCTATAAAAATGGCAGCTCGGCCGGTCGCGGCTATGGGACGGTTGACCGACGAACAGATTGTTGGCAAGCAGAATCCGGCCGCCGCGGTCGCCGTCACTGCTGACCAGGCAATTGCCCTCGCCGGTAATGCTGTTGTTGATGAGCCTCGATTCGACGCCTGGGTCGAGGCCCAGAAAGATCGCATCACCGGCGGCCCGGCAGTGGTCCCAGTCGGCAAAATTGGTTTGAGCGGAGAAATACGCGCAGTTGGCGATGACGATCGAATTGCTGACAAGGGTACTGACGGCGGACTTGATCTGGTTGCCCGCGTTGCCTTCGAACAGCGATGCATGGACGACGACACTGGCGGTTTCGTCGAGATAGATGAGGTCGAGTCCGTCGGAGGTGTTGTGGTGGATATGGGCTCTTTCGAATATCCATTCACCGCCCGTTTCGGCGGTACCGAGGCCATCCCCGTAGCCGCCCGCCCCCTGGGCCCAGCAGCCGCCGATCTTCAGTCCGGGCCAGGTCTCGGCACAGCCGTTATGGGCGATTTCCACGTCCTCGAACTCAAGCCTGCCGTGATTGCTGCTGTCGGTTCCGATGTCGCCGTCCCATCCGGCCCAGCCGTTGGCCAGGATCTGAACGCGCTCGAGCCGCCAGTCGCTGATTCGACCGGCCTGTATGCCGCGGCCGGCCAGACCGTGAATGTGAATATCGCTGAGCGCGACATGATCCGCGTCGGCGGCGAAGATTCCGTTCGACGCCCAATTACCGAAAGGCGGTTGCTCGCGCGGGCAGGCCAGCACTTCGCCGGCACAGTTGCCGGCGTGACAATGAAGCTCGATGCAGCCCGACCGGTCGGTGATATCCAGGCAGGCGATCTGGACATGTCGGGTCTGTTGCAGATTGAGGATCAGGGCGGCGCGCTCGGTCCCCCACAGCACCGGAGGGGCCGCGCAACCGGAATCGTATCCGGCACCGACGATGCGGGTCGGATTCTCGATATCCGGACCGCCGGGCAACGGCGGCATGTGGCAGTCCCAACTATAGGCGGGGTGGCAGTTGCCGGTCTCCGGCGCCCCGATCCCCATGCGGTACTGTCC
>JAIVHD010000231.1 GCA_020201235.1 Lysobacteraceae bacterium | reverse complement strand
GGCTGAAGCGGTTCCGGCCACCTTGATGCAAACCGAGATGTTGAACCGGTATCGTGACGATCGGGAGCGTCGGGGGATCTTTCATGTCCAACTAGCCTATCGCTGGAACCTCGGCGATTTTTCCGTCGAACGCTTACGCCGGGCTTTGACCTGGGCCGCCGACACGCCCAGTTTTCGCTGCCGCTTCCGCTTGTGTGACGACGGTGGTTTCAGTCTGTATTGGGTTGATGGCGCACCTCTGCCGCTGACGGCGGATGATTGGCGGAACGTGAAGGGCGATTTGACGACGGACTTACAGCAACGTATTGACTCGGACAGACGGCGGCCCTTCCTGCTGGATGCGCCAGACCAGCCGTTGTGGCGTCTACAGGTGATTCGTCTGCCCGAAGATGAAGTATTCTTTTTGTTCTCCATGCATCATGCTATTCAGGATGGCTGGACAATTCAGCGTTTTCTGCGCCGTTTGATAGACGCCTATGGCGGAGATATCTCGATTGATAATCCACCCTCAGGCCCATCTGACATTGGCATGGCGGAATACGCCCTGTTCGAGGCTGCACGAAGCCGTGAAGTGCGTAGTAACGAGTGGAGGCGCGCGCTGGAGCAACACTTGACCGATTTGGGTTTAGACCGTTGGCCAGAGTCGTCCATGATTCTTGCGCGCACCCGCGCCGTTCGGCAAGAGCAAGCAGGTTTGAGCGTGGATTCTGCGTTGACCTCGGCGTTAATTCAGCGGGCTTCGGCAAGTGGTTCGACGCCACGAGCTATCCTGTTGTGGGCTTGGTCGCGAGCCATCGCTCATTGGCCCATGGTACGTGCTGAACGAGCAGTGCCCATTGGCGTGGTCACGAATGGCCGGCACTCGGAAATGAGTGATCCATTGAATGCCGCGGGAATGTTCTGGTATCTGTCCCCCGTCTTGGTGCCCTTGGCAACGATTCGCTCCCGGCAGGATCACGTCCTGATCAGCCGTCAATTGCAAGGGTATCTGAATGCTGCCGAGCATCTGGGAAGTTGCCCATTATCCGGTCTGCAATCGTTTGCCGGCGGGGTATTGTTTAATGCTACATTGAACTATGTGGATTATGCTGAGATCGACTCACGGGCTCAGACATCGGGGAGCAATGATTTGAAAAGTGTTCATCAGTCTGATGATTTCGGCTTTGCCTATCAGTTGTTTGCCAGTATGAGTCATCAGCCAAGACCATCGCTATGGCTTAAGCTCGCTATTGTTCCGGAAGCGCTTCCTGTGGGCGTGACGGCAGACGAGTTGCTGGAACGCGTCAGACAAGAATTGAGTGCCCTGATTGAAGAATGGCCTCTGTCGATGCCCCTTGCAATTTCATGAGTGAATCAGACTGTGTTTAATCCTAAGCTAAGTTTGTCGCGTTTGGTATTGCAGGGACACCGACGCTTATTGGTAGCCGGAGTAGTGGCCAGTGTAATCAATGCCTTGACGACCCTGGCGCTAATTGCATTTATCAACCAATTGATGGCAGAGCGTTTGACGACACCGCTAAGTAGTGGGTTGACCTTGCTTGCCTTGTTGGCTGTGATTTTGGGAACGCATGTGCTGTCGGGCGTCTGGATTGCCCGGCGCGGTGCTTTGACTATGGTTCGATTGCGTCGGCGTCTGGCCAATGCTGTCTCGATGACACCATATCCGCAGTTGGAAACGGTTGGCGCGCATCGGATTTATGCCGCTTTTGCCGAGGATCTGCCAAAACTGGCGGTCGCGTTTGCGACCTTGCCGATGGTGCTGATGAATAGTGTGGTTGCCATCGTAGGCATGGTCTATCTGGGTTGGGTGTCGTGGATTCACCTGGGGGTGATTTTAGGCTTCTTGTTGTTGGGTATGGTCTTTTCTGAATGGGTATTGATGCCCAAAGTGAAGCTGTATGCAGCGCGTTTTCGGCAGTCCATGAATGGTCTCTATGAACAAATCCAGGCGTTGGTCTACGGAAGCAAAGAATTGAAGTTGAATCGGCTGCGTGAACGGTTTTTCCGCGACGAGCAATTCGAACATCATCTTCAGGAAATTTACCACCACTCGGTTAGGCGGGATTATTTTTCAACCGCTTATACTGGTTGGAGTGCATCATTGTCTTTGTTTTTACTGGGAGGAGTATTGTGGGTATCGCAGTATTGGCTGCCAATGACCCAGCAGCAATTACTTACCTTCGCTCTGATGTTGATGTACCTTCGCGGACCGGTAATCTCGATTATCAACAACGTGCCGAATTTCGCTGCTGCAAGGATCTCATTGAGCAATCTGATCGAGTTGGATTTGGCTAAGGAGGAATGCCACGTCGGGCGCGACATGCCAATCATTGAAGCTGAGCGCTCGTTGCGATCATTGGAGCTGGATCTGGTACGCTATCGATATGGCAACAGCTCTGGCGATGATGCGTATCAATTCGCCATGGGTCCTTTGTCATTGAAGATTCGTCAGGGCGAAGTGATTTACCTTACAGGCGGAAACGGTAGCGGAAAGTCCACTCTTGCCAAGTTGTTGGTCGGTTTATATCGTCCCAGTGAGGGGACGATTAAGTTGGCTGGCGAGGAAATAACAGCTGACCGCATGGATTGGTATCGGTCTCATTTCAGTGCGATCTTTGGTGATTATTATTTATTCAAACAAGTCCTGAACGGTATGGGTGTTCTGGCTGATGACGCAGCAGTTCGGGATGAGATTGAACGCTTGGACTTAGGCCACAAGGTGGATGTGACCCAGGGCGTACTGTCCAATACTGACTTGTCTCAGGGGCAACGTAAACGCTTGGCACTGGTCGTGGCCTTGGCGGAAGATCGACCCATTTTGTTGTTCGATGAATGGGCCGCTGAGCAGGACCCCGATTTCCGGCGGCGCTTTTATCATGAAATTATTCCTGCATTAAAATCCAGCGGAAAAACCATTATAGCCATCACTCATGATGATCACTATTTCCATACCGCTGATCGGGTGTTGTGCATGGACCAGGGCCTTCTGATAGAGAAGTTGCCGACGCAACGACGTGAAGTAAATGAAAAGTCTGAAAATCAATGACTAAGACGCTGACCATATTGTGAACAGGTATAACGCGTGAGGCTTTACGTATGAAGGAATTAGTATCATATTGAATGCCTACAAAACCGTTAGTTGGCGCGAGCAATCGTTTCAGCGTACTAAGATGTGGTCAGCCAGGCGTAAGGTCAGCGCTATGATAGAAAGAGTGGGGTTGCTGATTCCGCCAGTAGGAAACACCGAAGTACCGACGACATAAAGCCCTTCTTGTCCATGTACACGGCAGTTTACGTCCACCACACCCTGGCTCGGTTGCTCGTGCATTCGGGTGGTGCCCATGTGGTGACGGGCGCTGTCCGCCCATGTCACCAGTCGCTGTTGGTCGATGGTGCAATTCAATCGGCCAATACCGGCGTCCTCCAGCTCAGCGCCCATGAGCTCTACCGCCTGAGCCATGCCTGCAAAGTCGGCTGCCGTGAATCGCCAATCGAGACACAATCGTCGTATACCATTGGCATCACAATTCTCGTCCAGCGTGACGCAACTTTCCGGATTTGGCTGTTGTTCGGACATGAAGAATACCGGTACTGATGGACTGGTCGCGTCACGAGGCTCAAGGGTGATGCTGGTATTCGGCAGGCGATAGCGTTTTTGCGCCCGGCGCGCTAATTGCAAAGTTCCTTGTGGTTGAGTTGGATCTTTATCGAGATATAGCCGTAGATGCTCGGCGGAAATATCAAGTTCGAGTGTGTTGGTTGGTGGAGATTCCGTCGTCTGGCGATACATCACGTGACCCATAAAGTAGCGGCCAATGAGGTCTGGATTGGAGCCCAGCGGTCGCCCGTTTCTGCCGCCGGTAAGCAAAATGCGCGCATTCTCCAGGCCGCCGGCGGCAAGTACCACCCGTTGTCCTCGAGCAGTGATGAATTGTCCATCCGACGCTTTAATGCGCAAACTGGTTATAGTCCCGGCCTTGTCGGGGTCGCTCAGCAACTCGACGACGGTGGCGTGAAGACAAATGGTGACGCCGGGCAAATGAGCGATATCGCGGACAAAACGAGCGAAATGATTTTGCGGCGCTTTGCCAGCGATTGCCGAATAGCGCCGCAGACCGGTCGTGATCACGCGCTCGGTATTAATAGATAGTGGAGCCCGGGGGTCATCCGGATCAATCGCGGCTTGGCGATTGAATACCGGAATTTCCATTACGAAGCATGCTCGGTCCAGGTAGGGCTTGAAATCCTCGTACGAAAATGGCCATCCGCTATGATTAATCCAGCGACGGTGCTCAAAGTCGATCGGGTCCAATTCAGCGCATTTCCCACCCCAAAGATTGCCTGAGCCGCCGAGACAACGACAGCGGGATTCGCGCAGGTAAGCGCCGAGATTGCGCTGTTGCCCATCAGGACCATGCAAGCGGGTGACGCCGTCATTTAAGGCTTCTAGCGCCGGCTCGATGGTGGTGCCCCCACTCTCGAAGATGGCGACTTGTTGGCCGGCTTGCGCCAGTTCGCGCGCAAGCGTCAAGCCGGCCAGACCACCGCCCACAATCAGAGTATCAGCCGTAAGTACGTCGGCCGCCGGCATTTCGGCGGTTTCTCGCAACATATCGTATCCGGGCTTGTTTTCACAGACGTTCGCTCGGAATCAGCAACCGTTGGGAGATTGTGTTCGCGTCATCGAACATTTGAATAAACCCCTTCCTCTAGAGATTTAGAATAAAACCCGCGTAGCGTGGTATCCTCAGCCGTCCGTAGTATACCCTAACGTTGCATCAGTTTTCGGAGTTAGAAGTTTGAAGAGTCGTAAGGCCGACGGCTGAACCAAGTGTTACTAATTGCACCAGACCTCCGCCCTGCGTGCGAATTGGCGGTGCGAGTGCAGACTATGGAAACACGGCTGCGCTTGGCAGTGTGGCGGTTCCAAAACGAAAATTGAAACTGGAACGTTCAGGCCCGGCCACAAGCTACGGGCAGCTTCTTTCGGTTAAGAAACAGATACCGGTGCTGCTGGAGCGCGCCGGCTTGCCGTTATGACCAGGTGGTGAATAATGTGGGTTAAGAAAACCAGTCGATCATCCGGCCAACTACCCGGCATACTTGCGCACGCATTTCGCCAGCTGGTGCCGACTGGTTGCCTGTATCTGCTGCAGCAGGCCGCAGTCGCAGACTTCAATCTGAAAAACGCGCGCAATTTCGCGCTGCAACCGAATGAACAGATGTGCCGTGCACTCGGCGTCGGCAGCAGCCCGGTGAAAGCGGCCGTCGGACGGCAATCGCAAGGTCCGCACAAGCGTCGCATTGCGTAGCGGTTCACACGAGCTCCTGCTAGTTCGCGCTATTGTCGTCCAGAGTGATCGTGTTTGGTTCTGGATCGAGTTCCATCAGCCCAGAATAATTTCCGGGCAGAGACGTGGTTCCGGGGTGTGGCGTGAAAATTGATCCAGCGTTAGCGGTACTATGATGAATGAGCCTGATGCAACCCAGCGTGTTGCACGCCCCAGGCGCGGATCCGAGCGGGAAGCATAAATTTTGTCAATGCAGCTACGACAGTCAAACACGGTACCCGGGTCCTGGCCGGTGGTATTGCTGTGCGCCTGGCTTTTGGCAATGCTTGCCGTGCCGTCATGGGGTCAGGATCAGACCACATCCGGCTCTGTTCGCCAACAGCTAGACCAGGCCCGCGTTGTCAGCTATACCGAACACTGGCAGGATGCCCAGGCCATCCTGGATGAACTGGGCCCACAACTCGATGCGTTCGAGTTGCCCGAGTTCGTCGATTTTCACCTGCTCGAGGCCCGTCATCTGGTTTTGGCTGATCGCTCGCTGGAGGCGCTGGAACGCGCGACCATGCTGCTCGAGCGCCCCCTGAAGGATGACCAGCGCTTGCGGGTGCTGCAGTTCATGGCAAATACAGGGGTGTTGCTGCGCGACTATGAAACGGCCTTTGACAGCCTGCTGAACGCACTTCAAATCGAGCCTCGGGTCGACGATCCCGTGGCCGGTATCTCAACCTACAATATGGCCGCCTACATGTTCGGCAAGGTCGGGGAGCACGAGCGGGCCATGCAGTATGGGCAGGAGGCGATCAGCCGCGCGCTGACTGCCGGCGAGACCAATGAAGAGTGTGTCGCTCGGCAACGGGTCGCACCCGTCTACAAGTGGGCCGATCAGCCCGAGCAATCCGAAACCCAGTATCGCCGGGGTATCGCCGCGTGCAGCAAAATCGGCAACCAGCTGTTCGTCGGCGTGTTGCAGCACGGTTTGGCCGATTTGCTGCGCGCTCAGGGCCGGCTCGAGGAGGCGAGAAAGCTGGCTATTGCTTCGATTGGGGTGCTGCAAGATTCTGTTTATCCGCTGGGCGAACACGAGGCCCGCCTGGTGCTGGCCGAAACGCTGTACGACCTCGGTGCCATTACCCCGGAGGTGCGGGCCGGTTTCACGGCAGTAGCCGATTACTTCAGAACCATGGGCTTATGGGATCAGACCGCCCGTATGGACAGGTTGCTGGCGCGCATTGCCGAAGATCGCGGTGAACTGCGGCGGGCGCTCGACCACTATCGCCGGCATCTCGATGCCCGCGAACAATTTCTCGACCGGGACCGCGCGATGCGCCTGGCGTATCTGGAAATCGAGTTCGACACCCGTCTTAAGGACCGCCAGATCGACCTGCTCGAAGAGAGTGCGCGCGTAGCCCATGTCGAGGCCACGACGGCAAATCAGCAACGGCGGCTCCGATCGATCATCCTGTTGCTATCGATCTTCGTGGCCCTGCTGCTGGCCATCTTGCTGATCAATGCGTTCCGCGGGCGCCGCTACTTTCGCCAGCTCTCGCGCCATGACACGCTCAGCGGGCTGGCCAACCAGGGCTGGTTTCTCGAACGCGCCGCGTCATTGCTCGAAGAGGCCACGCGCCAGGGTGCTTCGGCCTATCTGGTCATGGCCGACGTCGATCACTTCAAGCGCATCAATGATGAATTCGGGCACCTTTCCGGCGATCAGGTGCTCGGGCAGGTGGCACGGCGTCTGCGTGAAGCGTTCGGTGCCCCGGCGCTGATCGGCCGGGTCGGCGGCGAGGAGTTTGCGGTGCTGATCATCGCCGACCACATCGCTCCGGCCATTGATGGCATCGAGACTTTCCAGCAGCAGCCAGCGGGTTCGAGCCGGGCCGACGATCCCGCCGTCACGCTGAGCTTTGGGATCAGCCGGTATCGCCAGGGCGAGAATCTGGAAATGCTGCGCAAGCGCGCCGATGAAGCGCTCTACCAGGCCAAGCGCGAGGGACGCAATCGTTATGTCATCAGCCCGGAGGCGCGGGATGATCGTGATCATCCGTGATGCCCGCGTGGCCCACAAGCCCGAACATTCCATAAACTCGCGCGATGCTCGCGTCGGATTTTTTGGCACACGGGGTTTTCCGGAGGAGTGGCGTATCCAGGCCTGCGATTCGCCTCACCGCAGCGTTGCATTCATTTTAGATCGGCTCGAAACGGATGCAACGCCGGGCGTTAGTCGGGCCTGATCAAGCGCTCCCAGGCCTTCAGGCCGAGCGCCTGCATCGTCTTGATATTGCGCTCGTAAATCGCCTCGGATGAGGGCAGCTTGGCGGTCGCCGCCTCGATGCTGGCTTCGCGCAAAAGGTGCAGCATGGGGTAGGGCGAGCGGTTGGTGCAGTTGGCCGGGTCATCGGCTGCGCTGCCAGCAAACTGGTAATCGGGATGAAAGCTGGCAATCTGGATCGTGCCGTCGAGTGCCAGTTCTTCGAGTACGCCGTCGGCGACATCGAGAAAGTCGTTGTACTCGAGAAAGTCGCCCAGCAGCTTCGGGTGGATCAATAACGTGGTTTCGCAATCGGCCGGATCGGCCTTGTGCAGTGCCAGTAGTTGGTCGGCAAGATCCTGCACGAGCTGCTGCGGCCTGGTCGCCTCGCTGACCCGCAACCGCACCCGGCCCTGGTGCCACGGTTGCCCGGCAAACGGGCACAGGTTCAGCCCGATCACGGCCTTTTCCAACCACCGGCGGGTGGCCTCGATAACGGCGTCCTGATCGGAAAGTTGCGACATCGCGAGATTCTAACCGACCGACTGCATCACCGGCTTAAACACCGTGCCGTAAATCGGGGCGCACTCGCAATATATAGCGAATAAGCGCGAATAATCCTCATCAACTCGCCGTATAATGCGAGCGAGTAAGATCTACAGCGATTTTCGAGGGTTGTTTGGTGAAGTTTCAAGATCTACATCATGACCCAGCAGCGCTGGCAGAGCTGGGACATCGGCTGGCTCAAGTTCGCATTGACCAGCAATTGACGCAGGCGGAGTTGGCTCGAAAGGCGGGTGTGGGTAAGCGCACCCTGGAACGGCTGGAGGCCGGGGAAACCACCCAGACCCGGACGCTGTTTCGCGTCTTGCGCGAGTTGGATCTGCTGAAAAGGCTCGAGGTGCTGCTGCCGGAACCGACACTGCGCCCGTCGCAGGCGACCCGTAAAGCGGATGCGCTTCCGAAGCGAGCGACCAGCAAGCGCGCGAACCGGGAACGCGCGAAAGAGGCCGGCGACAAGCAATGGAAGTGGGGGGACGAGCGGTGAGCACGCGGGCCACCGTCAGATTGTGGGGGACCGAAATCGGTTACGTCAGTCTGGCCGACAACGAGCAGGTGGCTGCGTTTGAGTATGACCGCGATTTCTTGAATAGCGGCATCGAACTCGCGCCGGTTCGAATGCCGTTGTCGTCTCAGGTCTACCGGTTCCCGGAATTGTCCTCGCAATCGTTTCAGGGGCTGCCCGGCCTGTTGGCAGATTCATTGCCCGACAAATTCGGCAACGCCATTATCGATACCTGGCTGGCGACCATGGGTCGCAAACCCGAATCATTCAATGCTGTAGAGCGTCTGTGCTATATCGGCACGCGGGGGATGGGCGCACTGGAGTACAAGCCGGCCATGTCTCAGGGGCGCCCCGCAAAGACTGAAATTCACGTCGGCCAGCTGGTTGAACTCGCCTCGGAAATTCTGACCCACCGCACATCGCTGGACACCGTATTTGCGGATCGGAAGGACGATCGGGCAGTGCGGGACATTCTTCGCGTGGGCACCTCCGCCGGTGGCGCACGGGCCAAGGCGCTGATTGCCTGGAACCCGAAGACCCACCAGATTCGGTCGGGCCAGGCACCCGCCGGCGTTGGTTTTGAATACTGGCTGATGAAGTTTGACGGGGTGAGCAACAACCGGGACAGGGAGCTGGCTGATCCGATGGGGTTTGGTGCGATCGAGTACGCTTACTCCAGAATGGCGCGAGACGCGGGGGTCAACATGATGCCCTGCCGCTTGTTCGAGGAAGGCCGGCGACGCCATTTCATGATCAAGCGATTTGACCGCACGGAAGAAGGCGGCAAGCTGCACATGCAGTCGTTGGCGGCCCTGGCCCATTACGACTTCAATCTGGCCGGTGCCTATGGCTATGAACAGGCAATCATGGTGATGCGAGAACTCGGGCTGGGGCCGGAGGCAATCGAGCAGCAGTATCGTCGTATGGTGTTCAACATCGTTGCTCGCAACCAGGACGATCACGTCAAGAACATCGCCTTCCTCATGGACCGAGAGGGGCGATGGTCGCTGTCTCCGGCCTACGACGTGACCTGGAGTTATAACCCGACCGGCGACTGGACCTCGGTGCACCAGATGACCCTGAACGGGAAACGCGACGGATTCAACTCGACTGATTTCGAAGCCTGCGCAGAAGTGGCGCTGTTGAAGCAGGGGGAAGCAAAACGCATCGTCCGTGACGTGCAGGACGTCGTGTCTCGATGGCGAGACTATGCCGATGCGGTGAAAGTGCACGCCGAGCAGCGCGACAGGATCCAGGACACGCTCCGGCTGGAATCATTCTGGTAAAACCCGAGGCACTGTGCTGTATCGCCTGTGCAGGAACTGCTTTGAGGATGAATCGGCGCATTGCGGTCAGGGCCGCTTCGCGCTGCTGGCAATATCCTTCGAATATGACATTCGACGCCATGGATACTGCCGAGACCGGTTTGCCGACCTCGCAAGACTTGTTTCCGCCGACGCGTGCCGACGCAATGGCTCGCTTGCGCGATTTTGTAGCGCGCGCCGGAAGGGCATATGCCGCCGAGCGCAACGCCGATCCCGGGCCGGGGCACAAGGCCAACGTTTCGATGCTGTCGCCGTATATCCGTCATCGCGTGGTCACCGAACGCGAGGTCTTGGGTGCCGTGCTGCAACGCTTTGCGCCGTCGACGGCCGAAAAGTTCATCCAGGAGGTGTTCTGGCGCAGCTACTGGAAGGGCTGGCTGCAGATGCGGCCGCAGGTCTGGCACGGGTTCATAGCCGAGCGCGATGAGCAACGCCGGCGATACCAGGACAATGCCGGAAGGTCGAAGGCGTGGTTCGATGCCGAGCACGGACAGACCGGTATCGAATGCTTCGATGACTGGGTGATCGAACTCAAGACGACCGGTTATCTGCACAACCACGTGCGCATGTGGTTTGCCTCGATCTGGATCTTCACCCTGAAGCTGCCGTGGACGCTGGGTGCCGATTTCTTCCTGCGTCATCTGCTGGACGCCGACCCGGCCTCGAACACCTTGGGCTGGCGCTGGGTGGCTGGCATCCAGACGCCGGGCAAGACTTATTTGGCGCGGCCGAGCAATATTGAAAAGTATACTCACGGGATGTATCGGCCGATCGGATTGGCCACCGAGGCACCGGCCGTGCGCGGTTTGTCTAATCCGGAGTGTCGACCCATCGGGCCGGCCGACAAGCTGTCCGATGGCGCGCGTGTGCTGGTGTTGCTGCACGGCGACGATCTGCGCGGCTTCGAGGCGCTGCCCCCCGGTGTTGAACTTTCCGGTGTTGTCGCGGCGCGTAGTGGCCATCCCGATCGCGCGTGGCCGTTTGGTGACAAGGCACGCGCATTTGTGACCGGCGCGACCAGGGATGCGGCCCGGCAGGCTGAATTGGAACTGGGGGTCGGTGCCGAATTGATCGATGCACTGGATGCTGAAAAGTTGCTGGGCCGCGCCCAGGCCGCAGGTGCCCGGGTGATCGTGACCGCCGATGCCCCGGTCGGGCCCATTGATGATGGCCTGCGACAACTACTCGACACGCTGTCGGGCTCCGGCGTCGAACTCAAGCGCGTTCGCCGGGCCTGGGATGAAAATGCATGGCCCCACGCGACCCGGGGATTTTTTCCGTTCAAAAAGAAAATCCCGGCGCTGCTCGACAGGCTCCTGACGTGACGACTCAAGCGACCGTCGGGTACGACGGCGGGTGGTAGTCATTGCGTAAGCCCGGGTGATTCACCATCCGTGCGTAGCGTAACGCCCCAGCCACGGCACCTTGTTTTGTATCACGGAGGGGTGCTGAATAAACCGGGGCTACAACGACAAAAGACGGCTTCTCCGCAAAATTTGTGGGTAGATGTTACTCCTACCTGCAGAAGGATGTCGTTGTGCAGTTCCGGGGCAGGTTTTAGACTGCCTGCGACGGCTGTCGGCGCTTGCGTTTGCCGATCAGTCGGGCTGTGAACCCGGCGATGAAGCGCCCGAAGCGTCTCGGCCAGTGACGCATGCTGTCCAGCCACAAATAGATGGTCGGCAGAAAGAGCAGGCTGACGACGGTCGAAAACAACAGACCACCGACGATGGCGCGTGCCATCGGGAAGTAGGGCGGACCGTCGCCGCCGATCTGGGTGGTGCCGATGCACAGCGGAATCAGGCCGAGCACGGTGGTGCCGACGGTCATCAGGATGGGCCGCAGGCGGTCGCCGCCGGCCTGTACGATCGCGGCATTGCGTTCCAGGCCCTGGCCTCTGAGCTGGTTGATGCGGTCGATCAGCACGATGCCGTTGTTGACGACCACGCCGATCAGAATCAGGATGCCGATCATCGCCATCAGCGAGAAGATCGTGCCGGTGACCAGGAAGAACCAGTACACGCCGACTACCGAGAACAGAATTGACACGATCATGGTGATCGGCTGTAACAGCGATTCAAACAGTGCCGCCAGCACCATGTAGATGAGGATCAGCGCCAGCAGAATGTTGAGAACCATGCGCTGTCCGGTGTCGTCTTCTCGGGTAAAGCCCTGCCCGAGCCGCCATTCATAACCGGGCGGCATTTGCATCGGCGCGAGCGTGCGTTCGATGCGCTCACGTGCCGCAGACATCGTGATGTCGTCGAGGTTGGCGCGGATGGTCAGCGCGGTTTCGCGGTCGACCCGCCGAATCTGCGTTGGACCCGGGTTTTCGATCAGATCGACCAGCGCGGCGAGCGGCACTTGTTGGCCCGCATCGTTGGTCAGCACCAGCGCGGCCAGCGCTTCGGGCGATCGGCTATCGGTTTCGCGAAACCGCAGCCGGACCGGCACTTCGGCCTCGCGGCCGTGAAAGTCGCGCAGGTTGACGCCGCGCAGTGCGGTGGCAACGGTTTCCGCGATTCGGGTTGAGTCAAAGCCCAACAGGCGGGCGCGCTCACGGTCGACACGAATTTGCAATTCGCGTTCGTTGGGCATTTCGGGAAGGCGCACGCCTTCCAGCCCTTCGATTGGCTCTAGCAGCCGAATGATTTCTTCGGCGATCCCGACCAGCCGCTGGCTGGATGCGCCGACGACGGTGACACTGACGCCTTCGCCGCCGCTGCGCTGCTGCTCAAAGGCAGGCTTGCCGATCGCAATTTCCGGCATGTCGGCGAGAATCTGGTCGGCGATCTGCTTGCTTGGGCGCTGGTCGGGCGAATCCTCGCTCAGCAGGATCGACGACTGCGCCTCGCCGGATTCGTTGTAGTACGAGTAGACCGCGCGAATTTGCAAATGCTGCTGGTTTTCATACAGATAATCCTCGATCCGGTCGACCGCGCGCTTGACCTTGGCCAGCGGGTAGTGGCTGTCGAGGTTGTAGCGCAGAAACAGGCTGCGGTCCTGTTCGGCCGGAAACATGTCGGTCTCGACGATGCTTGCCGGAATGGCGATTGAGGCAAAGGTCAGCACGATCAGCAGCGCGCTTTTCCAGCGGTGTTGAAGGGTCCACAGGAGCGCCCCCTGGTAGCGCCGGCGCATCTCATCGAGTAGCACCGAGCGGGCCTGGCGGGCGGGCGGGCGCAATCGGCTGGCAATCATCGGGATCATCGTCTGGGCCAGTACCAGCGATACTGCCAGTGAGACCACGATGGCGATTGCGACGTGCGACAAAAAGATCGATACCTGGTTCTGCTCTCCGAAGATGTTGGGTAAAAAGACCGCAGCGCTGGTCAGCGTGCCGGCGGCCACTGCCAGCGACACGCTGCGCACGCCGCGTTCGGTGGCAGCGACTGTGTGCTCCGGGCCCGGGGTTTTATCGCGCTCGGTGGCAATGCTCTCGCTGACGACTACGGCGTTGTCGACCAGCATGCCGATGGCCAGCATCAGGCCCATCATCGACAGAATGTTCAGCGAGATGCCCGCGAAATACATCGCACCCAGCGTGATCGTCAGCGAGACCGGTACGGCCAGCGCCACCATCAGCGTCATCGGCACGTTGCGCAGGAAGAAATACAGTACCAGCAACGAAAGCACGGCACCCAGCAGGCCGGCATTGCGCAGGTCGGTCAGCGAGCTGACCACGCCGTCGGCCTGGTTCTCGAGAAAAAATACGTTGATACCGTTCATCTCGGGCTGGGCACCGATGCGTTCGACCTCGGCCAGCGTGCGCCGTCCGACGTCGACCAGGTTGGCGCCATTTTCCTTCAGGATATTGACGCCGATGGCGTACTTGCGGTCGAGATGGCGAGCGTAGTTGCGTTGCGCCGAGTCGTAGGTGATTTCGGCGATATCGCCCAACCGCAGGCCGTCGCCGATGACCAGTTCGCGGTACTGATCGACCTCGTCGAACTCGCCGCGTGGCATCACCCGGTAGCGTGTTCCGGAATCGGTCAGCATGCCGGCCGAGGTTGAAAAGTTGACCGCACGCAGGCGCGCCTGCAGGGCCTGCAGGTCGACTTGATGGGCATTGACACGGTCGGCAATGAGCTCGATCCGGATTTCTTTGGGTTCCAGCCCCTGGAGCTCAACCCGGGCCACGCCTTCGATGCGTTCCAGAGGACGGATCAGCGTGCGCATGATCATGTCGTAGGCGTTGGATAAATCGCGCTCCGAAGAGATTCGCAGCGTCAGCACCGGTTGGTCGGCGGTGTTGAACTTAAACACCTGGATACGACGAACGTCGTCGGGCAACTGGTCGCGGATCGCCTCGACCCGCTCGCGGGCTTCAACCGCTTTTACGGCGACATCCTGACCCCAGTCGAACTCGATCTGAAAGCTTGCAAGGTCGGCCGCCGAACTGCTCTGCATTTGCTTGATGTCGCTGATGGTGGCCAGCACATCCTCGACCGGCCGGGTGATTTCGCGCTCGACTTCATCCGGGGTCGAGCCGGGATACGGCACCTGCACCACAATCAATGGCACATCCAGCTCGGGAAAGAACTCCAGCGGCAGCAGGCGGGCCGAGATCAGTCCGATCGCAACCAGTGATACGAAGGCCATGATGATCGTGACCGGACGGCGGATGGAAAATTCGGCGGGCGAGGACATCGTCGTGACCCTAGCAGCCTGTCGGACTTAACCTTAGTACACCGCGATCAGCGGTGCCGCGAAGAGGATATGCACCAAGTTGGTGCGCGAATCGCGTCTACGGCCGCCAATTTCGCCGAATTGAGCGTTTT
>JAIVHD010000230.1 GCA_020201235.1 Lysobacteraceae bacterium | reverse complement strand
CGCGGGGCCTGGGGCCGCCGCAGTAGATCGGGTGGTGAATGAGCCGGGTTTAAGGTAACTGTCAAAAGTAGGTCGCCCGCAAGCGCGCAGCGCGGGGCGAAACGCCTTTGACGTTGGGCTTGACGTTGAAAGGTCGGTTTTCGCAGCCCGGGTATGCGCAGCGCACCCGGGGCCGGGATCGGGCGTTGGTTCCCGGGTGCACGCGCTACGCGCGCTTACCCGGGCTACGCGGGTTGCGGTTGGTTTTGTGGCCTGGGTTGGCGTCGCGCGCCCGGGCCGGGATCGGGATCGGGATCGGGCGCTGGCCCCCGGGTGCACGCGCTGAGCGCGATTACCCGGGCTACGCGGGTAGTGGTTGGGTTCGTCGCCGCCGACAGGCTCCTAGCGAAACGTGAAACATTTGTGTCACGAGCCGGTCACCGGCGTGAAATGTTTTGCGGTTAGCTTTTCCGCTTGTGATTACCCGCGCTAGAAAACCTTGTGGAGTTTGCATGATGAACTGCTTTTCCCGGCTTGGCCTGTGCGTCATTCTGATCGCCACCCTGATTTGCGCCCGGCAGGCGGCCGTTGCCCAGGAGCCCCTGGATGCGCTGGCCGATGAGCTGGTGAGTCTTCGGGGTGAAGTCGAGTCGCTCAACACTGAACTGAACCGTATCCAGGAACAGCATCGGGCCGAGATGAATTCGCTGGCCGCGCAGAAAGGCGACCTGCAGGCGACCCGTCGACGCGAGGAGTTGCGCATCCGCCAGCTTGAACAGGACCTGGCTGAAAACCGTGATCGTGCGCGTGAGGCCGGGGTTGCCGGCGAGGCGCTGCTGCCAGTGGCGAACGAGATCATCGACGACCTCGAAGCGCTGATCCGGGGCAGCTTCCCATTCAAGACCGAGGAGCGGCTTGCCGGCCTGGCCGAAATCCGCTCGCAGCTCGCGTCAGGTGCACTGGCGCCGCCGCGCGTGATCAACCGCCTGTGGCGATTTTATGAGGATGAGCTTCGGCTGAGCGAGTGCTGGCCGATATCGCCAAGATCGGCGCGGTCGCGATGTACTTCCAGACCCGCGACGGGCGCTTCGGCTATGTCGACCAAAACGCTGGCGACTGGCGCTTCGTGGTGACCGACAACAGCGCCGAGCGCCAGCAGATCGGGACCCTGTTCGATTCACTGCAAAAGCAGATCCGGACCGGCTACTTCAGTTTGCCCAATGGCACCATCGAACTGGAGCCGCGCTCATGAGCCGCCTTGATTCGCGCGCGCCGTGGACACTGCGGATGCCGGCCATGCTTTTGCTGGTGCTGTTCGCCGCCGCTTCGCCGGCGCAGCAGACCGAACAACAAGACGCGGCTGAAAGCACCAGCGATGCGCCCGCGCCGGCCGAGGCCGGGCCACAGGAGCCGGCCGCGCAGCAGCCATCGCTGGAGCAGGCCTACCAACGCGAATTCGCCTTTCTGCAGGGCCAGAAGCGCGACCTGGAGCAGCGTCTGGCGCGGCTGCAGCAGACCATCAAAGATGAAAAGTCATCGCTTGAGCGTGACATTCGCGCGCTTGAGACCGGGGTCGTCGAGATGCGTGGCCGGGCCGATCGTCTGGACGACATGGTGTTCGAAGCCGAGCGCGCGGTGGAATCGGCGCGCGACAACAGCGATATTTTGGCGGCGACCTTTACCCAGGCAGACTTTACCCTCGAAGATGCCTGGAGCAGCGAACTGGGCGATCGCGCGCCGACCGGTGAGGATGTTACCGATCTGTTCGATGCGGCCCTGAACGTTCTGGCCGCCGGCCACGGCGTGCAGCGGCGCGAAGGGGAGTTCTTCCTGGCCGACGGTACGCGCGTCGACGGCGAGATCATCCAGGTCGGCAACGTTGCGGCGTTTGGCCTGAGCGCGCGCGGCAGCGGCGCGCTGGCGCCGGCCGGCGACGGCGAGCTGAAAATCTGGAATACCGAATCAAGCGCGGCGGCCAAGGCCCTGGCGGCAGGCGCCATGCCCGACCCGCTGCCGATTTTTCTGTACGAGTCGCTAAATGCCGAGGTCGAGCAGAAGACCGGCAAGGGCGTGTTCGAGGTCATCAGCTCGGGCGGCGCGATCGGCTGGGTGATCTTTGCGCTGGGCCTGGTCGGCGCGCTGCTGGTGGTGTTGCGGGTAATTTTCCTGCAGCGCGCCGGGGCCTCGACCGACAGCGTGCTGGGGGCCGTTGCCGACCCGGTCCGGCGCGGCAACCGTGAGGCCGCGCTGGATGCACTGAAAACCAAGAAAGGTTCGACCGCGCGCGTGGTTGCGGCAACCATCCGCAATCTCGATCGCGATCGCGAGCATGTCGAGGACATCGTTTCGGAATCAATTCTGCACGAGAACTCGCACCTCAACCGCTTCGGCTCGATCATCATGGTGATCGCTGCGGTTTCGCCGCTACTCGGCCTGCTGGGCACCGTGACCGGCATGATCGCGACCTTTGACGTGATTACCGAGTTTGGCACCGGCGATCCGAAACTGCTGTCCGGCGGCATCTCGATTGCCCTGGTGACCACCGAGCTGGGCTTGATCGTGGCCATTCCGCTGCTGCTGCTGGGTAATCTGCTTTCGGGCTGGGCCGAGCGCATCAAGGACAACATGGAAAAGGCCGCGCTGCGGGTCATCAACCAGTTCGACCAGGACCGGCGCGCAACCGCAGGCGAGGTCGCTTGACGTGTTCGAAGGTCTTGTCAGCGATCTGGCCTACTTCTTCGAGGTCGGCGGCTATGTCATGCCGCCGCTGATAGCAGGCACGGTGGTGTTGTGGTTTGCCATCGGCTACCGTTACGCGCTGCTCAAGCGCGGCACCGAGCGCTCGGTGCGCGTGTTACTCCAGCGCATGGCCACTGAGCAGCCGCCGCGCAAGCCGCGCGGACTGCTCGACCGGGCGGTGGCACGCGGCCTGGGCGTGGTGCGCAAGCGGCCGCCGTATCTTCGGCGCCATCTCGACGATGCTTTTGCCGATCTCGAAGCCGCCACCAAGCGCTACCACACGCTGATTTTTACGATTGTGGCGGCCGCGCCGCTGACCGGCCTGTTGGGCACCGTGGTCGGCATGATCGAAACTTTCGATTCGCTCGGCGACATGTCGCTGTTCGCGCAGTCCGGCGGCATCGCCGGCGGCATTTCGCAGGCGCTGTTCACCACCCAGATGGGCCTGGCGGTGGCGATTCCGGGTCTAATCATCGGCGGCATGCTCGACCGCAAGGCCTTCGTGATTCGCCACGAGCTTGCTCAGATCAAGGATTTGCTGTGTGCCGGCCCGACCGGGGAGAGTGCTGCATGAGATTTCGCGAACGCATCGACACCGAACAGCGCGTTGATATCTCACCGCTGATCGATATGGTTTTCATTTTGCTGATTTTCTTCATGGTCTCGACGACCTTCGTCAAGGACATGAAGCTCGACCTGAACCGCCCGAGCGCGTCGACCGCGAGCGCGGCCTCGACCAAGGCGATCCGGCTGTACATCGACAACGCAGGCGATGTGTACCTGGACGGCCAGCCGGTGCGGCTGTGGGTGATCCAGAGCCGGATCCGCGACCTGCTGGCCTCATCGACCTCGCAATCGGTGTTGGTGGTGACCGACGACCAGGTGCCGGCCGGGCGGCTGGTCGAAGTGGTCGACCAGGCTCGCCGCGCCGGCGCTCAGGACGTGGGCGTGGCGACCGTCGACGAGGCCGGCGCCGGCTGAATTGCCGGCTTGCAACAAGCAGTACAAAAATCCGCAGGAGGATGACTGATGAACACCCAGGATCAAATCGAATTCGATGCCAACACGCAGGAACAGGCTCCGGGCCGGACCCTGCCGCTGGCAACGGCCATCGCCTCGATGCTGGTCGGCACGGTTTTGGTGGTCGGCACGCTGCTGGTCATCAACCGGCTGGCTGGCGCGCCCGAGCAGCAGCAGGCGCGTACCGAGACCGCGTTTGCGGTGCAAAAGCAGGAGCAGCCCAAGCCCAAGCCGCAGGTTCGGCGCGAGCCGCCGCCGGAGCGACGATCGCGCGAGCCGGCACCGTCAATGGTCAATCTCGACAGTTCCCTTTCGGGCATCGACTTCGGCCTGCCGGGGCTTGATTCGTCAGACCTGAATAACCTTCAGGACGACCTGCTGGGCGATACCCGCGACGTGGTCATGACCGACGACTCGGTCGACAGCCCGCCGCGCCCAACCCAGCAGAGCGCGTTGGCCTACCCGCAATCGGCGCGCTCTAAGGGTGTCGAGGGCTATGTCGTGCTGTCGCTGCTGATTTCGGCGACCGGTGAAATCGAGAAGATGCAAGTGCTCGAAGCTTCGCCGTCGGGCGTGTTCGAGGATGCAGCTCTTCAGGGCGTTCGCAACTGGCGCTTCGAGCCGGCCCAGTACCAGGGCCGCAACGTCAAGGTCTGGGCACGCCAGCGCGTTCGCTTCGACCTGAGTTGATCGGGAGTTGGTCGACATGAGTCTTTGGCACCGCTCAGGGGCATGGCCGCTGGTTGCGCTTTTGCTGCTTTTGGGGTTGGCCGCCGCGCTACTGCCCGAGCTGGCTGTGGCCCAGGACAAGGAGGCGGCCGTGGCCGAGCTGGACGAGCGTGCCGAGCCGGTCGAATTCCTGTCGCTGGCCGCGGTACTGATCGGCGACGGCAACTATCAGCGCGCGCGAAATATTTTGGCGCGGGTCGATACCGACGACGAAGAGCTTGACCTTGTGCGCTATTACACGCTTTCCGGGTTGGTCGCGTTGAACCTCGAGGAGCTTGCTTTGGCCGCGGCCGAATTCGAGCGCGCCATCGAGGCCGGCCAGCAGGAGCCGGTAGTTTGGCTGTACCTGGCCCAGTCCTACTTCGGCCAGCAACAATACGAGCAGACGCTGACGGCGCTGGACCAAGCCGGCGAACAGGCCACCCGTCTGCCGTCGGTGTTTCTGATGCGCGCCCAGGCGCACTGGGAGTTGAAGAACTATGAGCAGGCCTGGCAGGTGATGAGCCGCGGGCGTGTGCTGTTTCCCGACCGGGTCGGCGATTTCGCCCGCCGTCAGGTGTTTTTGCTGGTCGACCAGGGGCTGTACCAGGAAGCCGCCGAGCAGGGCATGCGCTTTCTTGCCAGCGGTGCCGGCTCAACCGACGATGCCATCGCCATCGGTAACGCGCTACGCGAGACCGGCCAGTATGACCAGGCCGCCGCACTGCTGGAAAAGGCCCGCCTCGGCGCGCCCGACAGCGTGATGCTGGGCAAGGTGCTGTCCAGAGCCTACCTGGACAAGGGCCAGACCCTGGCCGCAGCCGACGTGATGCGGACCACAGCCGTGTACGACGCGGAACTGGTGGCCGACGCGGCCGAGCTGTACCGGCGCGCCGGCTGGCTGATCCAGGCCCTGATGCTCAATGGTCAGGTCATCGACCAGGCCCGCAAGCTGAAGCAGCGGCTGGCCATCTTTATCGAACTGGCGCGCTACGACCAGGCCGCCGGCATGGAGTCGGACTTGACCCGCGTCGGCCTGCTGGACGGTCCCGCCGGCGACGAGGATATTCGCTACGCGCTGGCTTATGCAATGTTCAAGACCGGCGAGTTCGAGCGCGCCGAATATCACCTGGCGCGCCTGACCCGCGCCGATTTGTTCCGGCGCGCGGTCGAACTGCGTCGGGCGATGGAACAATGCGCCGAAGCGCCGTGGCTGTGCGGATAAACCCATGAGGAATTCCCTGTTGACTCGCTTGAGCCTGGCGCTTGGCCTGATCCTGATCGTTGCCGGCCTGCTGCTAACCGGTCGGGTCGATGCCCAGCCGGAGACCCAGACCCAGCCCGAACCGGCCGAACTGACCGTGATCGTGTTCGAGCAGGGCCGTCCGGTCGACGACCTGATCCTGCGCTTTGGCGACGCAGTCGGGCGCACGTCCGACGGCGGCTATTGGCGGGCGCGCCTGAAGGCCGGCGAGGGCCGGCTGACCGTGTTTGACAATGCCCAGCCGCTGACCGCGCTGCCGCTGGAATTGAGGCCGGCCGAAATCGTGCAGATCATCATCACCCTGAGCGGTCCTGAGCGGCGCGCCCGGGTTAGCGTCGAAAGCTCGCTGGGCGGGTCCGCCGCCGGTCTTGCCGACCAGGCCGCGGCCGCCGCGGCGCTTCAAGCCGACGCCGAAACGGGCAGCGGCGTGCTCAGCGGGCGAGTGGTCTCGACCGAGGACGGTACGCCGGTTGGGGACGCACGGGTGTTTGTCTCGGGCACGCCGATCGACATCCGTACCGACTCAGATGGCCGCTTCCGCGCCGAGCTGCCAACCGGCCGCTACTCAGTATCCGTGCTGCACCCCGATTTCGCGACCCGCACGGTCGACGGCCTGGAAGTGCCCAGGGACGGTGAGGTCCGAAATGAATTCCAATTGCCCCCGGCCGGTCTTGAACTGGCCGAATTCGTGGTCGTCGAACCCTTTATCGAGGGCAGTCTGAGCTCGGTGGTCGCGCTGCGGCGTGAGTCGTCGGCCGTCACCGACGTGCTCAGCGCCGAGCAGATTTCACGCGCCGGCGATTCCGATGCGGGCTCGGCGCTCAAGCGCGTGACCGGTCTGACGCTGGTCGATGGCTCGTTCATTTTCGTGCGCGGTCTGGGCGAGCGCTATTCCAGCGTGCTGCTCAACGGCGCCAACCTGCCCAGCCCCGACCCGACCCGTCGGGTGCTGCCGATGGATCTGTTTCCGACCGACATCATCAGCCAGATTGTGGTCCAGAAAACCTCTGATGCCTCGATGCCCGGAGAATTTGGCGGTGGATCGGTACAGTTAAAGACGGTGGGTTATCCGGAAGACTGGCTCTTCCGAGTCGGCGTTGGCTCGGCCTGGAACAGCGAGTCGACCGGCCAGAGTGGCCTGACCTCACCCGGTGGTTCGCGCGACTGGACCGGTTTTGATGATGGCAGTCGTGATCAGCCGGAGTTGCTGGCCGAGCGCACCGCCGATGGCGAGTTCCTTCGGCCGGGCAATATTTTCAACCCCGACGGTGTGTCTCCCGAGGAGCTGGAAGAAATCGGTGAGCAGCTTGCCGAGGCTTCTGCGTATCGAGTGCAAAAGACCAGCCTGCCGGTAGACAAAAGCTTGTCACTGTCGCTGGGCAACTCTTTCAATTTGTACGGGCCGCTGAAGTTTGGTTTTGTAGGTGCGCTGCGCTATAGCGACCAATGGCGTTTGCGTGACGAACAACGTGACACGTTCCGGTTTTCAAACAGCGGCCTTCAGCCGAACGACAGCCTTGCCGTGCAGCGCACCGTTCGCAATATCGATTTGAGTGCCTTTATCAATGCCGGTCTTGAGCTCTCTGACTGGACCCGTGTTGGCGTTAACGTCATGCTGCTGCGCCAGTCCGAGGACGAAACACGGCTGTCCGAAGGGCAGCAGGACAGTCAGATATTACGCCGCTTTCGCATCGAGTGGACAGAAAACGAACTCTCTTCCATACAGGTGTTTGGCGAACACCGGCTGCCATGGACAGGCCTGGAGGCCGACTGGCAATACAGTACGGCTACAGCCGCTCGCGATGACCCCAATACGCGTGACTGGCGTCGTGATGACGATAACGAGAATGGGGTCTTCACGTTCTCGCGGCGCGCCGATAGCAATTCGCAGTCCTGGGCAGAACTCGATGATGACCTTGTCAATTGGTCCTTCAATCTTTCGCAGCCGCTGCCGCTGCCCGGTCCGGTGTCGGCGACGCTGAAAGGTGGCATGAACCAGACCGAGCGCGATCGAGAGTCATCGATTCGGACGTTCAGCTTTATTGGCGGCGTGCCGTCGGGCATTGGCGAGCTGGATCAAGACGAGATTCTTGTGCCCGAATTCATCGGACCCAACGGCTTGAGACTGCGCGAAGGAACCACCCCCACCGACAACTATACCGCCGAGCAGGAGCTCAAGGCCTTCTATGGCATGGTCGAGCTGGGTCTGTTCGAGCGTTTGCAACTGGTCGGTGGCATGCGTGTTGAAGACAACTTTCAGGAAGTCGTCTCCAGCGACCTGACCAATCCGGACGCCGAGCCAACCGTGGGTTTGATCGACAATACCGATGAATTGTGGTCCGGGTCGTTGACATGGCAATTTATTCGTAATGCCCAGCTTCGGCTGGGCTTTTCGGAAACACTCTCGCGTCCGGATTTCCGCGAGATTTCTCCGAGCCCGTTTATCGATCCGCTGATTGATTTGAGAACGGTAGGCAATCCCGATCTGCAGGTGGCGGAAATCACCAACCTGGATGCGCGAATCGAATACTACTTTAATGAAATCGACAGCATTTCGTTTGCTTACTTCTATAAGGAATTGACCAATCCAATTGAGCGGATTGTTTCGTCCGGCGGTTCGGGTACGATCATCACGCTTCAGAACGCTTTGGGGGCCGAGATTGAGGGTTGGGAGATTGATCTTTACCGTAATTTGGGGTTTGTCAATCAATGGACGTTTCTGGATCGGATGCGCATGGGATGGCTGCGCCGGGCTGGACTTGAAAACTTCTTTGTGGCAGCCAACTATGCCGATATTTCCACCTCGGTAAACCTTGATCCCGATATTTCAAATCAGACCAATGCGAACCGCGCACTTCAAGGTGCATCGCCCTGGGTGATCAATACACAGCTTGGCTACAACAGCCCGGATGAACAATTGGAGATGACCCTGCTTTTTAACAATTTCGGCGAACGCATTTCCCAGGCCGGCACGCAAGGCTCGCCGGATATTTTCGAGCAGCCATCGGCCAGGCTCGATTTTGTTTTTAAATACCGGCTGAAAAAGCACTGGTCGTTTAAGTTTGAACTCGAAAATATTCTGGACTCCGAGATTGAGTTCACTCAAGGGCCCGAAACCACACGGGTTTTCAAACCCGGGCTCAAGGTTGGGCTTGGGCTCGAGTTCAAGTTGTAACGAAAACGAAGTATTTCTGACAACGCCACGAAATACAGCGCCGCTAAGATTGCCGAGAGTCGAGCATTCAACTCGGCATCGTCTACACAACTCTGGAGAACATCATGATGGGTAAATTTTCAAAAGCAGCGGCAGGTCTTGCGCTAGTTGGAGCGGTCGCGATGGACCCGCTTTCAGCCGCGATCAAGCCTGGCGTATGGCTGGACGGGCAATGGGGTACCGTACCTCAGGGTAATCGCGGTGCGACCTTGACCTCGATCGTCAATTCGGACGGCAGCGTTTCGGTCTTCGGGCTCACCTTCGGCTACAACGAAAATGGCGAATCTCAGTGGCTGGTTTTGCAGTTCGACATGCTCGAGCATCAATTTCAGGCAACGGCCAATGTGTTGTTGCTCGACGGCGGGACCTCGGGCTTCCCGATCGTAACACCGTCGATCTCGACGATCGGCACTGCCGATCTGACCCTCAATACCTGTGGTGATCTTGATTTGTCCGTTGACATCACCAGCGCTGCCAGCGGCTTCGCCGATTTTGATTGGAGTTTGACCCCGCTGTCAAACGCCGCCAATGTGGGCCTGGGCACCAACCCGCAGTGCGTTTACACCGAAGCGTTCCAAGGCTGCCCCGCGTTTGCTGCACCGGCGGTTGGGCTTGAGCGTGCCTGTATTCTCAACGGCGTGATTCGAAACCAGGATATTACGTTGACCAACGACACAACCTGGGTGCTCAACGGCCTGGTTCAGATTGGCGACGACAATGCTAACTCCTCGACCGTCACCGTTGATCCGGGAACCGTCCTGGTTGGTGCTGGCGGCACGGCCGATTATCTTTACGTTAACCCCGGCTCCAGGATTTTCGCCGCTGGTTTACCGTTTGCACCGATTGTTCTGACCACACCCAACGACGGGTTTGTTGCCGGAAGTCAGCCGCAGCCGGGTGACGTCGGCGGTCTGGTCGTATCGGGCAACGCACCGTGTAACTCAAGTCCAGATCAAAACCTTTGCTTTTCGGAATTTGATCCGACGCTGCGTTACGGTGGCGACGATGCGACTGAAAGCAGTGGCGTGATCAAGTATTGGCAGGTTCGCTACGGTGGATTCGAGTTTCAACCCAACCGAGAAGTCAACGCCTTTACCTTCCAGGCGGTCGGCAACGGCACGGTAATCAGCCACTTGCAATCGTATGCCAACCTGGACGATGCCATTGAATTTTTCGGTGGTACGGCAAACGCACGGTATATCGTTGGCACAGCGGGCAACGATGACGGCATTGACTGGGACGAAGGCTGGAGCGGCAAGCTTCAATACGGTTTGATGTTCTTCACCGACGCATCCAACGGTGACCACGGCTTTGAATCGGCCAACAATCCTGATAATGACGATGCGCTGCCGCGCGCAACACCGCGCCTGTCTAACATCACCCTGGTCGGAGCCGCTGGAACAGGCGACGGTATCCGATACAAGGAAGGAACGGCCGGCCAGACCTGGAATAGCGTTGTGACAGGTTTTGAAGCCAATTGCATCCGGTTTGTCGACCTCCCGACCTACACTGCGGCCGGTACGCTGAACAACCTGACGGGCGATACCGCCATCGCGGGAACGATCATCGGCAATTGCGGAAACCTGTTCCGCACCGAAAATGGTGCGCCGTTTACCGTGGACGATTTCTTCGCCGCCTTTCCTGGCAACGAAGTAGCCGATCCGTTGCTCGACGGATTTATGCCGATGGATGGGTCCCCGGCGCTTGAAGGCGGTCTTCGGGTGATTGATCTCAACACCGGCGAGCCGGATCAATTCTTCGACTTTACAGAATATCGTGGAGCCTTCGATGGTCGCGAAGATTGGACCGCAGGCTGGACCTTCGATGTGAAGGGCGAGCTGATCCAATAAAGCCCGCCGATCGGGCCCGCCCCGGTCAACGGCAAAAAAAGCGCGGCCCATGGGTCGCGTTTTTTTTTGCCCTGCGCGGCTTGGTTCGGACGCTGGCCCCCGGGTGCACGCGCTACGCGCGTTTACCCGGGCTACGCGGGTTACGGTTGGTTTTCGTAGCCCGGGTAAGCGCAGCGCACCCGGGAATGGAGGCGGAACCGGGGCAACCGCCAAAATCACCATCACATCCAAGCACCACGGCCCAGGTTTCAAGAACCAGCGAAGACCAACCCCAACACCTAACCACCAACCCGTT
>JAIVHD010000374.1 GCA_020201235.1 Lysobacteraceae bacterium | reverse complement strand
TATTGCTGCTGCTCTTGAGGTGCCTTTCCGCCGCAGCGGTTCCGGTCGAAACCCGAATCACCGGCGTCGAGGGCGAAATGCGAACCAATGTCGAGGTGTCGCTATCCTTGAAGCGGGCCGAAAGCCTCGACAGCATATCGATCTGGCGCCTTCGGCAAATGTCACGCGATGCGCGCGATGAGGTCGGCGAGGCGCTGCAAGCTTTTGGCTATTATTCCCCCAATGTTTCGGTTCGCCTCAGCGAACCCGAGGCCGACGGTCTGCCGTGGCGCGCAACCGTCGCGATCGAGCCCGGGGAAGCGGTGCGCGTCCACCAGCCAAAGCTCAACATCAGTGGCACGGCTCGCGAGGTTCCGGCCTTTCGTGAGTGGTTGTCTGACTGGCCGTTGCCCGACGGCAGCGTGCTGCGTCATCCACCCTACACTGAAAGCCTGAGTCGCCTTGAACAGATTGCCGAAGCGCACGGGTTTTTCGAGGGCAGGTTCGTCAAGCGGGAGATTCGGGTCGAGCGCAGCCGTAATCGCGCCGACATCACGGTCGATTACAACGCCGGGCCGCGCTACACCATCGGCCAGATCGATTATGGCGACACCGGCTTCAACGACGACCTGATGCGTGCGTTGACGATTGTCGAACCCGGCCAGGCCTACACAAGCGATGACATCGATCGCCAACGCGAGGTTCTGGCGCGCGCCGGATACTTCGAACAAGTCATCGTCGCCCAGCAGCGGCGCCCCGAAGACGACGCGGTTGACCTGTCCTACGAACTGGAGAAGCGCCTGCCCAATACCTATCGTGTGCTCGCCGGGTTCGGCACCGATACCGGCGTGCGTGGCCAGCTCGGCTGGACCCGGCATTACCTGTCCAACCGCGGTGATCAGCTCGATACCCGCCTCGGTGCCCAGCAGACCGACAGCGAGTTTGTGCTGCGCAGCGATTACAAACACCCCTTCGGCACCCAGCCGGGAAACTTTCTGACGGGCTCGCTGCTGCTTAAACGCGAGCGCGATCGTTTTCGCTTCCAGGACGAAGACCAGGTTTCAACGTCTCCGCGCGCGTGCTGGCGGCCAGCGAGTCGCTGGGTTCGGACACGAGCTTCGTTCAGGGCTACCTGTCGGGGCGCTGGCACTGGCTTTTCATGCCCCGACACAAATTGCTGGTGCGCGGCGAACTGGGCTATACCGAAGCGGACACCGAGCAATTCGACCTGTCCATCGCAGGCGATCCACGCCAGCTCGATCTCGATATTACCGAACTGCCCGAACTGTTTCGATTCAAAGCCGGCGGCGACCGCTCGGTGCGCGGCTACGGTTTTGAGGCCTTGAGCACCAATCGCAACGGCGCCAATCATACGATGGTCGGTTCGGCCGAGTACGAATACAACTTCGCCGGTGATTTCTCGGCTGCGGCGTTTTACGATATCGGCAACGCATTTAATGATTTTTCCAATCCCGAGCTCAAGAGCGGCGCGGGTCTGGGCTTGCGCTGGTATACATTGATTGGGCCGGTGCAACTGGATGTCGCGCGTGCACTTGACGACGACAGCTTCAGAATTCACTTCACCATCGGGACCAAGCTTCTGTGAAACGCATCCTGATCTACATTGCCGTTTTCGTCGTTGTGCTGGTGCTGCTCGCAGCCGCTGCATGGTGGTGGCTGACGTCCACCCACGGCGGTGCGGCATGGTTGCTGGGCCAGGTCGAGACCCGGGTTGAGCAATTTGGCTACGCGCGTCTCGAAGGCGACCTGTCGGACGAGCTGATTCTGGAAAGCGTCGATTTTTCGCAGGCCGGCCTCAGCGCAAGCATCGACCGCCTGGCGCTGAGCGCGCGAGTGCGGCTGTTGCCGCTGCGCGTGACCATCGTTCAGCTGGACCTGGATGGCGTCGACCTCACGCTGCCGCCACCGGGGCCGGAAGATCCCGAAGCCGGGCCATTCGAGCCGGGCGATTACAGCGCGCCGGTCGAGGTGCTGGTTCGGCAACTCGAAATCACCGATCTGAACATCCGCAGCCACGCCGGCGAAGAGCTTGCCCAGGTCCGGCAATTTAATCTCTCGGGCCGCTATGCCGAGTCGCTCACGATCGAGTCACTGGTGCTTGATATTGAGCCCTGGCGGCTGACCGCCAGCGGCGAACAGGGTCTGTCGGCACCGTGGCAATCCGAACTCGACCTGGCACTGGACTGGGCCGTCGATACGGACACCACGCAGCGCCTGAACGCACGCCTGCGCGGCCCGCTCGATGACCTTGATCTGGCACTGGAAGCGCAGGGCCCACTGAGCGCCTCCGGCCAGGTCGATCTGCGCGGCCTGCCGGCGATCGACTCGCTCAGCGCCGGGGTGGCCTTGCAGGGCGAGCTGGCCGGCTGGCCCGGTCTCGATGGTCGCATCGACGAGATCGAACTCAGCGCCGACGGCGATCTGGATGACTGGCAGGCAGAACTTGCAGGCCGGGTTGCGTGGCCCGGGCAGCCGACCGCGCGGCTCGACCTGGCGGCGATCGGCGACCGCAACCACGTTCGAATCGAGCGCGGCGACGTCGATGTACTCGACGGTCGTGTCGGGGTCACCGGAGAGCTGTCTCTGGATCCGGCGCTGGCCACCGATGCCGACATCGTGCTTGAGGGTCTCGACTTTACCGGGCTTTACCCGGAATGGCCCGACCAGGCGCGCTTATCCGGATCGATGGCTGCGGTCTGGGATGGACGCGAACTGGTCGTCGACAAGCTCGATCTGCGCGCGCCGCCGGTGCCGATGGAGTTGACCGGCCGAGCATCACTGGATGTCGATACCCAGGCCTTGGATGTGGTGCTGGAATGGCAATCGCTGGTCTGGCCGCCGGTGCTGGACCAGAGCGAGCCGCTGTTTTCCAGCGAGTCAGGCCGTCTGGAAGCCGGCGGCACGCTGGACGAATGGCGCGCCGAGGTCGAGGCCTGGTTGGCGCTGCCCGAACAGCCGCGTGCATGGCTGGAAGTGCGCGCCGACGGCAATGCCGAAATGGCCAATATCCGATCCGGCAGCCTGCGCGTTGATCAGGCCGGCGAGCTGCGCATCCGCGGCACGGCCGGATTTGGCGCCGACCCCAGCGCCGACCTGGCCCTGAGCCTGGTCGATTTCGATCCGGGCTTCGCGGTGCCCGAATTACGGGGCTCGATCAACGGCGAACTAACCATGCAATTGGACCAGCTCGATCCACTGGTCGCGCGGCTGTCGATCGAGCGGCTCGGAGGCCAGCTGCGCGACTTGCCGCTGCAGGGTTCCGGCGCATTATCGGCGCGCGGCAACCAGGTCGAACAGGCCGATCTGGGCCTGTCGCTGGGTGACAACCGGCTCGATTTAACCAGCGACTCCGCAAGCCAATGGCAGGTCGACATCGATGCCGTTCGGCTGGAGCAACTCTGGCCGGGGCTGGACGGGTCGGTCGGGCTGCAGGCCAGCATCGATCCGGCCGCTCACAGCGCGACCTGGACGCTGCAAAGCCCCGGCGCTTCGTGGCTCGATTACCGAACCGCGCAAGTCGAGTCCAGCGGCAGCATGTCCTGGGGTGATCGCCCCAATATCGAGGCCGTTTTCGAGGCCGTCGATGTCGATCTTAACCCGTGGGAACGGCTTGACCAATTCGAAATCCGGCTCAGCGGTGATTGCTCCGGCCATCGCCTTGAAAGCGACTCTAGCGGCACCCGCGCGACGCTGGAACTGGCCATCACCGGCCGCTTGCCCGATTGCCTGGAAACGCCGCTGCGCTGGGACGGGCAGATCGAGACGCTGGCGCTATCCGACACGCCGATGGGCGCATGGCAATTGGCCGAGCCGCTGCCGGTCGCGATCGACCCGACCGGGATTACCGCCGGACCCGGCTGCCTGTGGACCGTCGCCAGCG
>JAIVHD010000373.1:5516-15322 GCA_020201235.1 Lysobacteraceae bacterium | reverse complement strand
ACCTTGCGGTGGGCGATGAAGTGGTTTCCGCCGGTGGCCTGCTGGGCCGAGTCACCGAGGTTGGCGACAGTTTTATCGACGTTGAGCTGGCCGACGGCGTCAACGTCAAGATGCAAAAGCAGTCGGTGGCCCAGGTCGTGCCCAAAGGCACCTTCGACTCGGCCCATTGACGCGCCTTGGCGGTCAGGGGCAATTCGGCACAGCGCCGGTCAGCGACCGTTCGCGGTGCCTCGCCACCATCATTGTCAACGATAACAACCATAAGCCTTTACCGATCCCATGAATCGCTACTCAGCCTGGAAATACATCCTCTTAATCCTCGTGCTCGTCCTCGGGGGGCTCTATGCGTTGCCGAACCTGTTCGGCGACGATCCGGCCGTTCAGGTTTCGTCGACCCGGGGCTTTGAGCTTGACCCGGCGCTGCAAGACCTGATCGAGGACACGCTGGCGGCCGAGGAAATCGAACCCGGCGTGATCGACTTTGCCCCGGAGCGTATTTTGGTCCGGCTGGCCGATTCAGATCAGCAGCTTGAAGCCGCCGATGTGCTTCGCGGAGAGCTCGGCGATGCCTACGTGGTTGCGCTGAATCTGGCACCGGCAACCCCCAACTGGCTTCGGGCGGTCAACGCCGAGCCCATGGTTTTGGGGCTCGACCTGCAGGGTGGCGTGCATTTCCTGATGGAGGTCGACATGGAAACCGCGCGCGAGCAGCAGCTCGATCGTTTTGTCGATGACATTCGCAACCTGCTGCGCGACGAGCGCATTCGGTACCGTTCGGTCCGGACCGAACGCGACACCCTGATCGCGGAACTGCGCTCGCCCGAAGACCGCCAGACCGCGATGCAGACGATTGCGCGCGAACTGCCCGAGCTGGAGATTGAAGCGGTTGATGGTTCGGAAACATTTAATCTCCGCGGGACCATCAGCGCCGAAACGATGACTGAACTGCAGCGGACCGCACTGCAGCAAAACATTACCACTTTGCGCAACCGCGTCAATGAACTGGGCGTGGCCGAGCCGATCATTCAGCAGCAGGGCAGCGACCGGATTGTGGTCCAGCTGCCGGGCGTGCAGGATACCGCCGAAGCCAAGCGCATCCTGGGTGCCACCGCGACGCTTCCCAAGGTCGACGTCGCGCTGGACGCGATCGGCGCGCGCCGGATGTTTGACTTTACCAACGAAAATGTCGGTAACCGCATGGCTGTGGTGTTCATTGAGCAACGCCCGGAAACGCGTGTTATCGATGGCGAGGAAGTTCGCGAGACCCGTCGCGTCGAGGACGTGATTTCGGTGGCCGTGGTGCGCGAACCTTTCGGCCGCCGCTTCCAGACCACCGGGCTCGGGTCGGCCCGCGAGGCCAGCCAGCTTGCGCTTTTGTTGCGTTCGGGTGCGCTGGCAGCGCCGATCGAAATCATTGAGGAGCGCACCGTGGGCCCGAGCCTGGGTCGCGACAACATCGATCAGGGCTTCAACTCGGTCATTATCGGGTTTTGTCTGGTGCTGGTCCTGATGGTGCTTTATTACCGCGTGTTCGGGCTGGTGGCCGATCTGGCGCTGACGGTCAATCTGGTGTTGATTGTGGCGCTGCTATCCATGATCGGCGCCACGCTGACCTTGCCGGGCATTGCCGGAATCGTGCTGACGGTGGGCATGGCGGTCGATGCCAACGTGCTGATTTTTGAACGCATTCGCGAGGAACTTCGGCTTGGAAATACGCCGCAGTCGGCGATTCGGGCGGGTTACGACAAGGCCTTCTCAACGATCGCCGATGCCAATGTGACGACGCTGATCGCCGCGCTGGTGCTGTTCATGTTCGGCAGCGGGCCGGTCAAGGGCTTCGCGGTAACGCTGTCGCTGGGTATCGTGACGTCGATGTTTACCGCTATTTTCGGCACGCGTGGTGTCATCAACCTGATCTACGGGGGTCGCAAGCGCGTCGCCGCGCTGTCGATCTGACCGGAACCAACGGAACGTTCAAGCATGGATATCATCCGCAGCAACACTCAATTCGATTTCATGGCAAGGCGCAAGATCGCGTTGATCGCCTCCGCAGTTTTGATTCTTGTGAGCATCGGCTCACTGGCAACCCGGGGTCTGAATTTTGGCCTGGATTTCACCGGCGGTACTTTGATCGAGGTTTCGTATCCGGAGGCACCCGAGCTCGGCGGTGTGCGGGATGCGCTCGATCAGGCAGATTATGACAATTTCACCGTCCAGACCTTCGGCTCGTCGCGCGATATCGTCGTTCGGCTGCCGGCCGAGGTCGCCGCAGAAGAAGGTGCCGATGTCAGCACCCGGGCATTGGAGGCCCTGACTTCAATCGATGCCGGAGTCGAGATTCGCCGGGTCGAGTTCGTCGGTCCCCAAATTGGCAAGGAACTGGCCGAACAGGGGGGTCTGGCGATGCTGTACGCGCTGATCGGGATCCTGCTTTACGTGTCGTTCCGCTTTCAGTGGCGGTTCGCGGTCGGGGCCGTCATCGCGCTGGTGCACGATGTCGTTCTGGTGGTCGGCATGCTGTCGCTGTTCCAGGTCAATTTCGACCTGACCGTGGTTGCGGCAATCCTGGCCGTGATCGGCTATTCGCTCAACGACACCATCGTGGTCTACGATCGATTGCGCGAAAACTTCCGGGTCAAACGCAAGGGCACGGCGGTCGAGCTGACCAATCTTTCGATCAACCAGATGCTGTCGCGAACCTTGATGACCTCGGTGACGACGCTGCTGGTGCTGCTGGCCTTGTTCTATTTCGGCGGCGAGATCATCCATGCCTTTGCCTATACGCTGATCGTCGGTGTGATCGTCGGCACCTATTCATCCATCTTTATCGCCAGCAACGCAGCCATCATTCTTGGTGTCTCGAAGCAGGATTTGATGCCAGTCACCCCCGAAGGTGCGGATCAACCTGATTCTGAAGTGTTGCCGGCCCGTTTCAGGAACTCGTGAAGCCCATGCTGATGAAATTACTGCTGACCCTGATGATGCTGTTGCCGCTGCCGGCAATCGCGGATGCCTCCGAAGAGCGGCCATTGACCCAATACCGAATACAGTCGGCAGTATGGTGCTCGGGGCAGTTGCGCGGCGAGCCCGAACTATTGCTGGAAGCGGGCAAACCCGGCCAGTTTGAAATCGACAGCCCGGAATCGTCGGGTCGGTATCCATCAGAAAGTCGATGGCGACTGGGAGTTTCTGACAGAAACGATGCTCGGCGTTCCGCCCGGCAAGCCAGGAAAAATCACCGTGGCGGCACCGTCCGACGGCCCCGCAGGTGCCGATACCAGCCCGGAAAACGCGCCCCTGTATGTTGAACTCAGCGCGACACCAGTCCAGCGCGAAAGCTGAAAGCGCTTACTTCTGGTTGCATTCGTAGTCCGCCGTATTCACTGACCCACCGACTGCGGCCCCGCAATGCCCCGCGTCTGCGGCACTTCGCTCGGTCACCAAACGCCCCACGAAACCGGGCGGCACCTCGTGATGGAGGGGGTGAGTCAGGCGCAGGCTCAAGTTCAAGCCAGCATTCCGGTCGCCGCCTCGACGGCCTCAAGCAGCCGATTGTCGCGGAGCAGGCGGGCACATTGATCAATGTCGGTTCCAACTTCATAATCCCGAACCGCGTGGCCGACGCGCTGGCGCACGGTCGCGTGGGCAACCTCGACGCCGTGGCCCGGTTTTAGCGGTGCCCGGAAATCCAGCGCCTGGGCACTGGTCAACATCTCAACAGCCATGACCTGCTCGGTATTGCGCAGGACCGACAGCAATTTCAGCGCGCTGATCGAGCCCATCGAAACGTGGTCTTCCTGGCCGAGACTGGTCGGGATCGAGTCGACGCTGGCAGGGTGGCACAAAATCTTGTTTTCACTGACCAGCGCGGCCGATGTGTACTGCGGGATCATGAAGCCCGAATTGATTCCGGTATCGGTCATTAACAACGCGGGCAGGCCGTCGTGGCCGGCCAGCAGCAGATAGCTGCGGCGCTCGGCGATGCTGGCAATTTCGGCCAGTGCAATCGCGGCGAGGTCCAGCGCCAGTGCCAGCGGCTGGCCGTGAAAGTTTCCGCCGGAGAGGATTTCGTCATCGAACACCAGGGGATTGTCGGTGACCGAATTAATTTCACATTCGACCACGCCGGCGGCATAGTTCAGCGCATCGCGGCTGGCACCGTGGACCTGCGGTATGCAACGCAAAGAGTAGGGGTCCTGGACTTTTCCGCAATGCCGGTGCGACTCGAGGATCTCGCTTTTCTCGAGCAGTCTACGAATGTTGTCGGCCGATCGAATTTGGCCCGGATGCGGCCGCAGCGCATGAATGCGCGGGTCGAACGGCTTTGCCGAGCCCTGCAGGGCTTCCAGGCTCATCGCGCCGAGAATATCGGCGGCCTTGACCAGACGAAGACTTTGATGCAGCACCAGCGCGCCGCAGGCCGCCATCATCTGGGTGCCGTTGATCAGCGCCAGTCCGTCCTTGGCGGCCAGTTCAACAGGTGCCAGCCCGGCCCTGCTCAACGCAGCGGCGGAGGCCTCGGGGCCGCTCCGGTCCGGCTTCCAGACCTGTCCGGCACCAATCAGCGGCAGGCTCATGTGCGCCAGCGGTGCCAGGTCACCGGAAGCCCCGACGCTGCCGCGGCTTGGGACAAATGGAATGATGCCGTGCCGGTCCAACGCCAGGAGTTGTTCGAAAACAGCTTCCGAAATGCCCGAAAACCCCAAGCCCAGGGCATGAATTTTGAGTTGCAGCATCAGTCGTGTCAACTCGGGTCGAAGCGGTTCCCCGGTCCCGCAGGCATGCGAGAGCAGCAGGTTGCGCTGCAGCTCGGCGAGTCTTGCCCCATCGATGCGTTTGCCAGCCAGGGCACCGAAGCCGGTGTTGATGCCATAAATCGGATGGTCTCCACCCAAGCTGCGTTCGACCCGTCGCCGGGAGGCCGAGACGGCGGGAGCGTGTTCGCGCAGCAGGGCCATCCGGCGAGCCAGATCGTCGTGCAGCGTACTCAGTGCAATAGCGTCCATCCCCTGCCGCGATAACGGTGAATTGATCCAATAGTGGCATATTTGGGCAGGATGCAGACGCCGGGCGTGGCAAAATACCGGAATGTTGAATAAACTGCATCCACGAACCGGCTTTGCGTTGGTCTTGCTGGCCTGTTTGGGCTTGCTCGGCATGGGCCTGCCGGGCCTGCTGCACGGCAGCCGTGGCTGGCCGCGCTGGTTGTACGCCGGAATCATTTGGGCCGGCGGCTTGTGGGGCCTGGCCACCGCCGGGCGCCATCTGTGGCTGCAGAGTCTGCCCGCCGATCAGCTGCCCGAGTGCGGTCCTGGTCTTGCGTTCATGCTCGAGTATTTTTCATTGGGTGAGGCCGTGATGTCGGCGTTTACGGGCTCTGGCGAATGCGCCGAAGTGGACTGGAGCTTCTTGGGAATTTCCATGCCGGGGTGGACGCTGATCTGGTATTTTGTATTAATGGTCATTACCTTACTCGCAGTACGCAAGAAAAAATCCAGGATTAAATCATGAGCGAGACACTAAAATCGATCACCCCGGCCAAGGATTGGGCGGTGGATTCATGGCAGCAAAAGCAAGCGCTGCAGCAAGCCCGGTACGACGATAACGCGGCGCTTGAAGAATCCTTGACGCAGCTGGCCGGCTTGCCGCCCTTGGTGACCTCGTGGGAAATCCTCAATCTCAGGCAGCAACTGGCTGAAGCGCAGGCCGGGCGACGCTTTCTCCTGCAGGGCGGCGATTGCGCCGAGGTCTTCGATGAATGCCGGCCGGAAATCATCACCAATCGCCTCAAAGTGCTGCTTCAGATGTCGCTGGTGCTGCTGCACGGCATGGAGATGCCGGTGGTCAGGATCGGCCGCTTTGCCGGGCAATACGCCAAGCCGCGTTCGGACGACTTCGAAACGCGCGACGGCCAGAAGCTGCCGAGCTACCGGGGTGACCTGGTCAACGGGCCGGATTTCACGCCCGCTTCGCGCCGGCCGGATCCCCAACGCCTGATCCGCGCCTACGCGCGTTCGGCAATGACGATGAATTTCACGCGCGCCCTGGTCGACGGCGGCTTTGCCGATCTGCATCATCCCGAATACTGGGATCTCGGCTGGGTCGAGCATTCGCCACTGGCCAAACAGTTTCACGAGATCGCCGACTCGATCGGTCATTCGGTCCGGTTCATGGAGACCGTTACCGGTCAGATGCCGGGCAGCATCCGGCGGGTCGATTTCTTCACCTCCCATGAAGCCCTGCACCTGCACTATGAGCAGGCGCTGACGCGCGAAGTGCCGCGCCAGTGGGGCTGGTTCAATCTTTCCACCCATTTTCCGTGGGTCGGCATGCGAACTGCGGCCATGGACGGCGCGCACCTCGAAATGTTTCGCGGCATTCGCAATCCGATCGGTGTCAAGGTCGGGCCCGGAATGTCTCCGGAATGGCTCAAAGGCCTGATCCGCGTGCTCAACCCGGATGACGAGCCGGGCAGGCTGGTCCTGATCCACCGGATGGGTGCCGAGGCGATCGGCGACAAGTTGCCGACATTGATCGAGGCGGCCAGGTCGACCGGTTCGCCAGTTCTATGGATTTGTGACCCCATGCACGGCAATACTGAAAAGACCGCCTCGGGCTTCAAGACCCGGCGTTTTTCCAACATCCAGGCAGAGCTCGAACAGGCCTTCGACATCCACGCCTCGTGCGGTTCGCGGCTGGGTGGCGCGCACCTGGAGTTGACCGGTGAAAATGTAACCGAGTGCATTGGCGGCGCGCGCGAACTGGCCGAAGGCGATCTTTCGCGGGCCTACAAGACCACCGTTGATCCGCGTCTCAACTATGAGCAAGCGCTGGAATTGTCAATGCTGATCGTGGCCAAACATCAGAGCTTGCGCAAGTAAGCTCTCCAGCGGTCTGATCTGCTCTCCCGGCGTATTCATCAGCCCTCCTGCTGCGACGCGATCAGGCCCGCAGACGGGAGGGTTGCTTGGTCCGCCCATGCCGGATGCAATGCATTGCATCCTGTAGCGGTCCGGTACCGAGATTCTGACAACAAAAAAGGCTTTTCAAGATGCGTAGAAACATTCTGCCTGCAATGCTTTCGAGCCGGTCGCGGCCTGGCTTGATCGTGCTGTTGATAATGACTCTGGGACTCGGTGGAGGCCCGGTGCTGGCTGAAATTCATCCGGCCGCTGAGCAGGTCCGGCCACTACTGCCCGGAATGAGTGTGCCTATATTTGAAGTTCTTGATTTTAAAGGTGAAAAAATCAATGTCGAGGCGGCCAAGCTAAATAAAGCAGTGGTATTGACATTTTATCGGGGCGGCTGGTGTCCGTATTGCAACATGCACCTGGCTGAATTGCGCACAGCCGAGGCCGAACTCCGGGAACTGGGTTTCGATGTCTGGTTCATTAGCCCCGATAAGCCCGAGTTGTTGGCTGAGGGCGACCATTCGGACTACGGGTATACCTTGCTGTCCGATCCGAAAATGAATGCCGCCCAGGCCTTCGGGATTGCATTTCGGATCAATGATGAGGACTACCAGCAATATGTCGGCTTTGGCCTGGATTTGAACGACCGATCAGGAGATGACCACCAAGCCTTGCCTGCCCCGGCCTCATTTATTGTCGGAGAAGACGGCAAGGTTCAATTCAGCTACGTCAACCCCGACTATACCGTTCGCCTGGCACCTGAGGTTTTGCTGGCCGCAGCACGCACTGCTTTGGGAGCAGTAGGTCGCAGGTTCGAATCCTGCCACCCCGACCAGGTATCGCTGCGGTCGGACGCGGCAAGCAGGCAGGGCGCGCTGCGCGCACGTGTTCGCAGTACGCGATTCAACGCGCCTGTAGCTCAAGCGGATAGAGCATCGGCCTTCTAAGCCGAGGGTTGCAGGTTCGAGTCCTGCCAGGCGCGCCAGTATACAATAAGCGTGTTCTGGTCAAGGCCGGGTTCACACACGACCGGCTCGATTGATACGGCGCACTCGTCGGAGCAGGCCACAGGCCGGCGGTGCAGGTAGACTGTAGCGAGTTTGATTTTGACAATGGTGGGCGTAGCTCAGGGGTAGAGCACTGGATTGTGGCTCCAGCGGTCGTGGGTTCAAATCCCATCGTCCACCCCAACGATTCCGGCGGCCGGCAGGCCGACACGGGTGTGAAAAGTGCCGGGCGGGGATGATCCGATCTTCGAGTCCTACACGGCCCACCAATCCGCTCCCTCCGGGTCGTGCGAGACGTGTCGCGAACGCGAGCTCGGCAGTCCCGATCAATCATTCATTTTTAAAGAGCGAGCAGCATTTCCAATGCAGGTATCGATGGAAAAAACCGGCGACCTGGGTCGCCGCCTGACGGTCGAGCTTCCGGCCGCAGAGATTGACGGCCAGGTTGATGGACGGCTCAACGAACTGCGCCGTCAGGTTCGCCTTAAGGGTTTCCGACCCGGCAAGGTGCCGATGAACGTAGTGCGCCAGCGTTATGGCAGCCAGGTTCGGCAGGAAGTTACCCAGCAGGTCATGCAGACCAGCCTCCAGCAGGCGATCGGCGAGCAGAATCTGCGCGTTGCCGGGGTCTCCAGCCTTCAGCCTCGGGCCGATGAGGATGCCGATGGCTTCTGTTTCGTCGCCGAAGTCGAGGTGTTTCCGGAATTGCCGGATATTGACGTTTCCAATCTTGAAATCGACCGGCCGGTGGTCGAGATCGGCGATTCCGACGTTGACGACATGATCCAGACGCTGCGCGAACAGCGCAGAAAGTGGTCGGCCGTCGACCGCGGCGCGCGCCTAGATGATCGAGTCAAGGTCCAATACAGTGCTGAAATCGACGACCGTCGGGTGCCCGAAACCGGCATGATCACGGCCCAGCCGATTCTCGGCTCCGGCGCGCTTTTCGAATCCTTCGAGCAGGTCTTGACCGGGCTCGAAACCGGCGCTGAACAAACCGAGGAGCTGACCTTTCCCGACGACTTTCATGAGGACCGGCTGGGCGGGAAAACAGCCCGGGTCACATTTCGCGTCGTCGCGGTGGAATCTTCCGATTTGCCTGAAGCCACGGATGAATTTGCAACCGAATTCGGAATCGAGGGCGGCATCGAACAGATGCGTATCGATGTCCGGCGAAACCTCGAGCGTGAGCTGCGCTCGACCCGTTCGAACCGCTTGAAGCGCGCGGTGACCGATGGGCTTGCCGAGCGCTACAGCGATTTCAGTTTGCCTGAATCGGCGGTTCAACAGGAACTCGCGCAGATGAAGGCCCAGGTGCGCCAGCAATACGGCGAAGACGTCGATTTGCCCGATCAGCAAATGCGGCCCGCAGCAGAGCGTCGCATCAGGCTCGGGGTTCTTCTGGCCGAAATTGCCCGCCAGCACCAGTTAGAAATTGATCCCGAGCGCGTGCGTGGGCAAATTGCCGACATCGCCGACACTTACGAAAATCCGGCTGAAGTCATTGAGCTCTACCAGCAAAACCCGCAATTGACGGGGCAGATTGAGAATTCGGTTCTGGAAGAGCAAGTCGTGGACTGGGTGCTGGAAAATGCAACCGTCAACGATCGGGAAATGACGTTCAAGCAGTTAATGGAGACGGCATGAACGAACAGGCACTGAATCTCGTCCCGATGGTCGTGGAGCAATCGGCTCGCGGTGAGCGGGCCTATGATATTTATTCACGGCTGCTCAAAGAGCGCGTGATTTTCATTGTCGGGCCGATCGAGGACTACTCCGCTAACCTGATTGTGGCGCAGCTGCTGTACCTGGAAAGCGAGAACCCGGAAAAAGAGATCAACATCTATATCAATTCCCCGGGTGGCTCGGTGACTGCCGGAATGGCGAT
>JAIVHD010000373.1:0-5440 GCA_020201235.1 Lysobacteraceae bacterium | reverse complement strand
GGCCCGATGTCTCGACGATGTGCATCGGCCAGGCCGCCAGTATGGGCTCATTGCTACTGGCGGCCGGATCTGCAGGCAAGCGCTACGCCTTGCCGCATTCGCGCGTGATGATCCACCAGCCGCTCGGCGGGTTTCAGGGGCAGGCCTCTGATATCGATATACACGCCCGCGAAATCCTGAAAATGAAAGATCAGCTGAACCGGATTTTGAAGCACCACTCCGGCCAGGATATGGAAACGATCGAGCGCGATACCGATCGGGATAAATTCATGAGCAGTGATGAAGCGCGCGAGTACGGCCTGATCGATCATGTGCTGCAAAGCCGGGATGCCGAAACGGCAGGCTCCTAAGAGCCTGTCGGATCGAACCGAGGGTCGCGCGGGAACGTCGGGTTGAGCTCGACCTTTTGCGGCGAATTGGCTCTAAGTTGCGAAAAAGAGCGGGAATCCGACTCGATTCTGCTTTTCCGCAGCCGCTCAGCGTGAAATCTGGCAAGCTCCTGGCAGGGCGTGTAGGCTGTGCCAGCGTCGGTCGAACGGACGCCTGGACGGTTTGCAAGGGAAGTTGACGTCTGATAGCAGTTAATCGGTTACCATTACGAGTTGATTTTGTGGAACGAGGCTTATGAGCGAAACCTCCAGCGACAATAAAGTTCTGTACTGCTCTTTCTGCGGAAAGAGCCAGCACGAGGTGCGCAAGCTGATCGCCGGGCCGAGCGTCTACATCTGTGACGAGTGTGTTGAGCTGTGCAACGACATCATCCGCGAGGAGCTTGAAGAGGCCAGCCTGAGCGAGCGCAAGAGCTTACCCACACCCCGCGAAATTAACGATTTTCTCGATCAGTACGTCATCGGACAGCCGAAAGCAAAGCGCGTCCTGTCGGTGGCCGTCTACAATCATTACAAGCGCCTCGAATCGCAGAAGCACAACGACGATGTCGAGTTGGCCAAGAGCAATATCCTGCTGATTGGTCCGACCGGTTCCGGCAAAACCCTGCTGGCCGAAACGCTTGCGCGAATGCTTAATGTGCCATTCACGATGGCTGACGCGACCACCCTGACCGAAGCTGGATACGTTGGTGAGGACGTCGAAAACATTATCCAGAAACTGCTCCAGAAATGCGATTACGACGTCGAGAAGGCCCAGACCGGCATTGTCTATATCGATGAAATCGACAAAATCTCGCGTAAGGCTGAAAATCCGTCGATTACGCGTGATGTGTCTGGAGAGGGTGTCCAGCAGGCGTTGCTGAAATTGATCGAAGGAACGATGGCGTCGGTGCCACCGCAGGGTGGTCGCAAGCATCCGCAGCAGGAATTCCTCCAGGTCGATACCCGAAACATCCTGTTCATTTGCGGTGGCGCGTTCGCAGGTCTCGATAAGGTCATCCAGGATCGTTCCGAGGCAGCCGGGATTGGTTTCAGGGCGCAGGTGAAAGGCAAAAGCGATTACAACGCCTCGGAGTTGCTGTCTGCGGTTGAGCCCGAGGATTTGATTCGCTACGGGTTGATCCCGGAATTCGTGGGCCGCCTGCCTGTCGTTGCAACACTGCGCGAGCTTGACGAGGATGCACTGGTTAAAATCCTGGTCCAGCCAAAGAACGCCGTGGTCAAGCAGTTCAAAAAGCTGTTCGAGATGGAGCAGTGCGAACTTGAGGTGCGCGACGATGCGCTGAGCGCGATCGCGCGTAAGGCGATGGCCCGCAAGACCGGCGCTCGCGGGTTGCGCACAATCATGGAAAACGTATTGCTTGACAGCATGTACGATTTGCCGTCCATCGACAACGTGGTCAAAATCGTGATCGATGAGGCTGTAATCAACGGAGAAGCCAAGCCTTATCTGATCTATGAAGGCAACAAACGAGCCTCTGGCGACTCCTGAGCCCGGATTACGAATACAATTCGAAGAATTGCCGTTGTCGCAGTAGGACGGGCCCAATCCCTTACGTTGCGCGCTTGCGGCGCGTTTCTCATTTATCTTCACCGGCCAGGCAAAGCCTGAGCCCGACATTCACCGTCTCACAGACTGTTGCACCGCCATGCACCACGTCCCGGGCGTTTCGCTCGGTCGCGCACTTCCACTTCGCCGCGATCGACCGGCGGGCCAGTAGCCTTTTCAAGGGCCCGGTCACGAAACGCCCAGCCACGGCACTTGGCGGTAATTCGTGACGGGGGCGAGGAATACGGCCGGCCGGAGCGCAGTCATTCTGACGCCGGTGCTTCGAAGTTTCGAACGGTTTTGCTTGAATCCCCTGCCTCTGGAGCCAATATCAGAGGCTGAACCCCGAACGTCGGCGCATTGATGCCGCATGAGAATTTATTGATGGCAAGTTCCCGAACTCCGGATCTCCCGATTGAAACGACGCGCCAACCCACGCCAGTCCTCAGCCTGCGCGATGTGGTGGTCTATCCACATATGGTGATCCCGCTGTTTGTCGGGCGGGAACGCTCCGTGCTCGCTCTCGATGAGTCGATGAATGTCGACAAGCGCATCTTGTTAATCACGCAAAAAAGCGCGGAAACCGAAGAACCCAGCCCCGACGATCTGTTCGAGTACGGAACACTAGCAACCATTCTTCAGATGTTGCGGCTCGGTTGAAGGCGTTGAGCGTGTCCGCGTGACCGAGCTTAACGAAGACGCCGGCTACCTGGCCGGCCGCTGGGAAGGCATGGTTGTGGACGAGGACAGCGATAGCGACGCGATCGAAATCACGGCGCGCAGCTTGCTGGGCCTGTTCGAGCAGTATGTCAAGCTCAGCCGGAAGATCCCGGTCGAGTTGCTCACAACGCTGTCGGGCATCAACGATCCGAGTCGCCAGGCCGATACCATCGCGGCGCATCTGGGAATTCGCATTGAGGATAAGCAGCGGATTCTCGAAACCGCAGGATTGCGCGAGCGCATGGAGCGGTTGATGGCCTTGATCGAAGGTGAAATTGACGTTTTGAAGCTCGAGAAGCGTATTCGCGGCAGGGTCAAGACGCAGATGGAAAAAAGCCAGCGCGAATATTACCTGAATGAGCAAATGAAGGCCATTCAGAAGGAGCTCGGCGATCTCGACGAGTCGGGCAACGACCTTGGCGATCTGGAAAACCGGATCGAGAAGGCCGGTCTGTCGAAGGAGGCGCTTGAAAAATGCCAAAACGAGTTCTCCAAGCTCAAGATGATGTCGCCGATGTCAGCCGAGGCGACTGTTGTGCGCAATTACCTGGACTGGATGCTGGCCGTGCCGTGGAAGAAGCGCAGCCGGGTTCGGCATGACATCAATGCGGCCGAGGATATCCTCGAGGCCGACCACTATGGCCTGGAGCGTGTCAAGGAACGAATTCTCGAGTACCTGGCCGTGCAGCAGCGAGTCAAGAAGCTGCGCGGACCGATTCTTTGCCTGGTAGGCCCGCCAGGGGTCGGCAAGACTTCGCTAGGCCGCTCGATTGGGCGTGCGACTGGACGGGAATTCGTGCGAATGAGTCTGGGCGGGGTGCGCGACGAGGCCGAAATCCGTGGGCATCGCCGGACTTATATCGGTTCGATGCCCGGCCGCGTGGTTCAGAACATGTCCAAGGTCGGTACACGCAACCCGTTGTTTATGCTCGACGAACTCGACAAGATGAGCATGGATTTCCGCGGAGATCCGTCCTCGGCGCTGCTTGAGGTGCTCGATCCGGAGCAGAACAATACCTTCAGCGACCACTACCTGGAAGTCGATTACGACCTGTCCGAAGTCATGTTCCTGGCAACCGCGAATTCGCTGAACATCCCGGCACCGTTGCTCGACCGCATGGAAATCATCCGGATTCCCGGCTATACAGAGGATGAGAAACTCAATATCGCACGTCGTTACCTGTTGCCCAAACAGCTGGAACAGCATGGGCTGAAAGACAAAGAGCTTTCCGTCAGCGATACCGCGATCACCGACATCATCCGCTACTACACCCGGGAAGCCGGTGTGCGAAACGTCGAACGGGAACTGGCCAAAATCTGCCGAAAGGTAGTCAAGGAATTGAGCGTCAACCCGGCATTGCAAAAGAGGCAGGTCACGACACGCAACCTCGACAAGTATTTGGGAGTGCGTCGATTCCGCTTCGGTCGTGCCGAGGAGCGCAATGAAATCGGTCAGGTCACCGGTCTCGCCTGGACCGAAGTCGGTGGAGAACTGCTGCAAATCGAAGCCAACGCCGTGCCGGGCAAGGGCAAGCTGACCCAGACCGGCCAGCTCGGCGAAGTGATGCAGGAGTCGGTCCAGGCCGCGTTGTCGGTCGTGCGATCCCGGACGGAGTCGCTGGGCCTTGATCCGGACTTCCACCAGAAGCGCGATCTGCACGTTCACGTGCCCGAGGGTGCGACGCCCAAGGATGGCCCGAGTGCGGGAATCGCCATGGTCACGGCGCTGGTGTCGGTGCTGACCGGCATTGCGGTGCGGGCCGACGTCGCGATGACCGGTGAAATCACCCTGCGCGGACGTGTTCTTCCGATCGGCGGTCTGAAGGAAAAGTTGCTGGCAGCACTTCGTGGCGGAATCAGGACGGTGCTGATTCCGAAGGAAAACGAAAAGGACCTGGTTGAGATTCCGGACCGGATCAAGAAGGATCTGGAGATTCGACCGGTGGAATGGATTGACGATGTGCTCGAAATCGCGCTGGTCGAACAACCATCTCCCGGAACGATTTCGGCAGCTTCCGGTGGCGGCAAAAAAGACGATTCCGAAAGCGTGCTGCGGGCTCATTGATTTCAGTGCGCGCCGCTTTCGTCCAACTCAGGCGGCATCAGAGCCTGGCCCCGGCGGCGCATGCTCAATTTCTCGAGTCCTCAAATAGCGCGGACTATCCTGCGAGCTGATTGAGCATCTGGATTGCTACTATTTTGAAGATCCGAAGCGGGTGCAGCAACTGAAAGGCAGGGGGCATCCTACCTCGGATAACACGCCAGTTTATGCGGCTTTGGAGGCGAGAGTGAACGGCTGTGAGCGTTGATTTGCAGCTTGACTTACTTTGCAGTGACGATATCGGTATGACTGAAATCGTCGCCCTTGAAGAGCAAGGCCTGGCTGCGTTGCCTGGACAGGGCGTAGGCGAAGCAGTCGCCATAGTTCAGCCCAGCGCGGTGGCGGCCCTTGCCGAATTGAATCCAGGCATCGCGGGCCATCCGTCCCTGTTCCTGGTCAACCGGGATGATTTCGATGCTTGAGCATTCGATGAATCGCTGCAGATCGCGGCTTCCCTCGGCACCGTGTCGGGCTTCGATGACGATCGAAATTTCGACCCAGTTTGCGACCGACAGCAGACGCGCGTCGGCTGTCTCAATGGCTTCGATGAACAGTCTGCGTTCGGGTTCGCCAAGCAGAATAGCTGCCAGCACGGAGCTGTCGATAACCATCAGCCCGGCAGCCCGCGTTCATCGTAGCCGAGGATTTCATCGGCGCTGCGGTCGTCGATCACCGGCAGAT